>CAZUYQ010000157.1:0-6784 GCA_964624705.1 uncultured Polynucleobacter sp. | reverse complement strand
TTGGCACGAGATTCAGTCGTCAGTCGCGAATTTACGACTACCCAAAATTTAAATTGATCATAAATCGCTTCGCGAACTTGTTTATTCAGATTCTGTTTGGGCTTCGTTATAATGACATCACAAACGCATTTAAACTTTATCGCGCCCATGTGATTCAGGGACTAAAACCCTTTCTTAGCCATCACTTTAATTTGACGGTTGAGTTACCGTTGAAAGCAATAGTCCGCGGATATTCTTATGCGGTTGAGCCTAATGACTGGATTAATCGGAAGTCTGGCGAATCAAAACTAAAGATCAAAGAAATGGGATCAAGGTATCTATTTATTGTTCTTTATTGTCTGATTGAGAAATGGCTATCTCGTGGTGATTATAAGTCGCGTTAACGGACTAAATAGTGGATTCTAGAGAAAATGGCTTAAAACTCCTGTTGCTACCGTGTTAGTATAGTCGCATCGACTCACTCTTTGCGAAGGTAAGAGCTATTTATGAATAAGCCTCAGTATGTCCCACCAGATATTGAAACCTTAAAGAAGAATATCTTCCGACCCAAAAGAGCGGTCGTGACCGCAGGGATGACTTATGCGAATGGCCCTGTGCATCTTGGCCACATTGCTGGTGCCCAGGTGCCACCGGATGTCTATGCGCGCTGGCTTCGCATGCTTATTGGAACCGAAAACGTATTGTTTGTCAGTGGAACGGACGATCATGGATCAGCGAGTGAGTTAGCTGCGATGCAGGCCGGCGTGCCCATCAAGCAGTTTGTTGGTGAGATTCAGGCGAAACATAAGGCGACATTAGACCGCTACAATATTAGCTTTAATCTTTATTCAAGTACGTCTTGTGATGAAAGCTACCCGACCCATAAGGACATATCCCAGGATTTTATTCGTCGTATGCACAAGAACGGCATGTTGGAGAAACGCTCGAGCCAACAGTGGTTTGATCCAAAATTGAAGCGTTTCTTACAGGACCGGTTTGTCCGCGGTAAATGTCCTAATCCAAAATGTGACAACGAAGGTGCCTACAGCGACGAGTGTGAGCGCTGCGGGACTCAGTATAATCCTGCGGAGTTGATTGCGCCTAAAAGTGCGTTGAGCGACGCGGTACCTGAATTGCGTGATACGGTGCACTGGTGGCTCGATATCTGGAAGGTTTCAGAAACACTTCGTGAATGGGCGCAGACCAAAGAAGGTAAGTGGCGCAATCCTGTTTATACCGAAGTCTTAAATACGGTACTACCAGCGCTGCGTTTTGATCAAATACACGAACCAAAGTATAAAGAACTAAAAGCGTCGCTCGCCAAGCATAAAAGTAAATATGCGGCCGGCAAGAAAATCATGGTTCAGTGCGATAGCAAAACGGATCTAAAGCTGGTTCAAGATGCTTTAAATGCTAATGGGATCCCCACCGAACTTGCGGATGGCTGGGCTCATCGCTCTATCTCTCGCGATGTCGCTTGGGGCATTCCGATGCCAGATGATATTGATCCTGATATGAAAGATAAGACCTTTTACGTTTGGCCAGATTCATTGATTGCGCCAATTTCGTTTACGAAGGTAGCCCTTAAAAAATTCGGACGAAGTACGGAAGAGCTAGCAGATTTCTGGTGTGATCCAGAATCGCGTATCTATCAGTTTCTGGGTCAGGATAATGTCTACTTCTATACCTTGATGCAAGGTGCGATGTGGCTCGGAACCCAAGAAGACCCCATGAAACAGCCTCAAAAAGGCGACTATCAGTTAACGGATGTTTTTAGTGTATTCCATCTGATGGTGGACGGCGAAAAAATGAGTAAGTCAGTTGGTAATTTCTATACCGGTGACGAGCTTATTCTTGATAAGGGTTATACCGCTGATCAACTACGCTATTTTGTTACGCTTCTAAGTTTGCCTGAAAAATCGTCCAATTTTGATTTCGGCATGCTTCAGGAGCGTAATAAATTTTTAGCTGGACCCATGAACGCTGCCTTCGAAAAACCGATTTCGGCCTGTCATACAAAATTTGATGGCAAGATTCCTGATGGCAAACTTAATCCGAAAGTCTTGGAAGAATCCACCAAGATGATTCAGAAATATTTAAAATCGATGGAAAAGGCAGAGTACTCAACGTTGTTATACGCGATCGAGAACTACGCACGTCAGATCAACAGTATGTTTACCCAATACAAGCCTCATGACGATCGGCAGCCGGAAGAACAACGCCGCGATGCCCTGTACTCCTGCTTCTACGTACTGAAAAATATTATGATTATGCTCTATCCATTTGTGCCAGAAACCATGGATAAGGTTCGTGAGTCGTTGCAATTACCAGCGAGTATTTTCAAAGTTGATGAGTTGGGAATTGCGATTCCAGCCGGACATGCGATTGGTCAGAAGCAGCAGTTTTTCCCTGCATGTGGTGATGGTGAGACGAAGATCTAGGGTCTCGTTTTTATCGCGAAAAATCCACCGGCGACAATCATACTGGCAACCAAAATTCCTTCCTGGTGAATGGGAAGGAATTGGTTGAACCCAAATAAACCAAATCCAAGCGTAAGAACTATCGTGGCGGCAGCGATCGGTAGCAAAGTCTCGTCATGTAATTTCTGTGGATCATTAGAATGATATGTTTCGTAGGCGATATGAATCAGTCCGCTAATCACCATGCCAAGAGCGACACCAAAGCTCATCACCGTCGCGATATTGAGTGAAAATCCTAGGAGTCGAGCCATGCAGATGCCAAAGAGCATCGGAGCCAGAGTCCATATACCAAATCGTAAAGTGGTTTTGAAATTTCTAAAAAACAGGTAAAATAAAGCCAAAATAACCAAAAAGCTGCCCACAAAACTAAGCAGAAGTATCTGTATGAGCTCTTCTTGTGACCGCATTAGATTGAAATTGAGGCCGCTGATTTCAAATCTATAGCTTGAAGGAAGCTTCGCAAGTTCGGACCAGAGGATGCTTTGATCACGTAAGAAGATATCATGATTGAGTGCTTTGCCGAGCAGTGAGATGCGGTAAGCCTGCCCGCTCGGGAAACTGCTTCTTACCTGTGCGGGCAGTCCGCCCATAAGTGTCGTCCACGCAAATTTATTTCCAGGAATGGTATCGATCCCACTAAAGAGTCGATTTGCTTCACGGCCCAGAGCGTTCAAAGAAAGAATTTTATACGGTGTACCTAATTTTGAGATCAGTGTGGATTCGATGGGGGCAAGCAACATAAAATCTTCAAAGTTGAAGTCGGTGTTATCGGACTTTTTGAGGACTACTTCAAAAACAGGCGTACCAAGAAATCCATTCTCTACGTGGTCCAGATCGGCCTTTATACCGCTTTTTGCGGGAAAATACTGAGTTGCATCGGTCAGTATCGGGATCTGCGGTATTGAAGCGATCGTAAGTAACGCGAGACAGCTGAGCAAAATAATCTTTGTTCTTTTACTCCACGGCGCAAAACCCGCCGCGAGAGTCGAATAGTGGAGTCTGGTTTTGGGGAAGCTAAGGTATTTTTGCCAGATGGGATCCACCAGCCAGAGAATCGTCATTGAGCTGATACCGGCGAAGATTAAGGCCATCATCGCAACAATTGCAACCTCGCGTACTGCTGGGATCGATGAAATAGCATTGCTGCCAAATCCAAGTGCCGTGGCTACTAACCCCATTGCGATGGGACGCCATTTTGTTGTAATTGCAGTGCGAAACGATTGATATTTGATAGCCGAAAAATAGACATAGAAACACACAGTGAGATTGACGACAAACACTCTTAATGGAACCACTGCGGTAATCATATTGAGCGAGCCATATAGGGCTTTGATCATGGCCATCGACGACGAAAGTGCAAAAACCGAAGCTATTATCAGTAAAATCGTAGAAGGTAATGATACAATTAAAAACCAAGTTAGAAGAAAACAAACAATAAACATAACAGGCATCAGAATCATCTTAATATCCGCTGCATACTCATTCAGCTTAAGATTGACCCAGGGTAGACCCGCCATCGCGATATGACCTATTTTAAAACTGGATGAATTTTGAATCGCTGAGGTAAGTGCGGCAATTTTTGTGTCGCTCACATTCCAATCGATCATAATGACGAAGCCGCCGTGTCGATCGGCGAATAAAGGCAGCAGAAGATTTTTCTCTGTGGTCCAAAACCTTCGTGCTTCGACAAAGGTACCGTCGCCAATTTTTTTCTGATAGGTAGAGTGAAAATCGAGCCATTGGAAGTCAGGTTCCGGATAGTTGGTTTTCAATGCCGCTATGCCATTGCGAAGCTGAAGGTATTCTTGATCATTCATATCGTGATCGAGTTCTATTTTTACTGCGAGAACCCTGCGTTCGCCAACTAGTTCTCGGAATAGTTGATAATCGCTCGCTGCACTACGAGTCATAAACAGATGTTCGGCGTTATTCATGGACAGATCACGAGACCAAGTCGCAAGACCTAGATGAACGGCGAACCAGATAAGAATAAAAGCGATAGTTCGATAGAGCATCTCAAGGTCCTGTTTTATTGTGGAAACTATTTTCAATATATCACCCTTGTGATGAATTGACATCCAGAGGTAAGATAGGCGCATCGTTTTTAGAAAACAATTAGGAGTACAATATGAAGATTGATATTGGCATTTCAGAAAAAGACCGAAGTGATATCGTGAACGGGCTGTCACGCTTACTCGCAGATAGCTACACTCTCTATCTAAAGACCCATAATTTTCATTGGAACGTGACCGGGCCGATGTTTCAAACATTACATCTTATGTTTGAAACTCAGTATACGGAGCTCGCACTTGCAGTTGATCTCATTGCAGAACGTATCCGTTCCCTTGGTTTCCCGGCACCAGCAACTTATTCAGAATTTTCAAAACTAACGTCGATTCAAGAAACTACTGGCGTACCAGCAGCACGCGATATGATTCGTTTGTTGACGGAGGGCCAAGAGGCCGTGGTGCGAACGGCGCGGAGTATTTATCCCGTTGTCGAAAAGGCGTCAGATGAAGCGACTGCGGATCTATTGACCCAGAGGATTCAACTTCATGAAAAAACTGCATGGATGCTAAGAAGCCTCCTTGCAGAATAAAACTTCAAGATTTGTGTCTACCGCTTAATTGTTATTTTTCTGAGATGGCGACTTCGTCCACTAGAAGTTGCCACTCGATCATGCCGCAATTGCTCCGCCAAATATGATCGCGCAATAATGCATGTGGCGCTGGATGTCTGAGGTGTTTGAACCATCCTGGATGTTTTAGCGCCAGCCGCAGTGCATCAAGATTATCTTTATCCTCGAAACTTACCATAACCACTTTCTTTGCGAGTGAGACCTCATGCTCGCCAGAGTTCTTTTTTTTCGTTACTTCTTCAAGAGCTTGGATGGTCGCCATGGCATTAGTAGCTACACCTAGGTCGATATCCCAGACAACAATGGAATCTGCACCCGAATGTTCGCCTGTACTAGTCGCTTTTGCAACGATATGGGACGAGTCTATATACAAGGCTTCGGCTTCATTCTTTGCGTTAGTTTCGTTTCCCGACTTTAAGATTTCGCCTGATTTGCGTTCGCGGATATGTCCGATCTCATCGTGTACGACGACCTCAAAGCGGCCAAGTTCCATTTTGCGTTGTTTTCGCTCGATCTTGGCATTGTGGATAGGCTGCGGACCATAGCTATCTCGTGCATCAAGTTTTGTTCGTTGATCCGCATAAAAAGATTGCCATGTCCCATTCAAAATATGGGACCGCATCGACCGCGTTAGTTCTTCATAGAAGTGAATATTATGAAGACCAAGCAACTGCCACGCTTGGCTTTCATGCACACGGTGAATGTGAAACAAATAGGCTAATGAATACGTCTTACAGGTATAGCAGGAGCAGGCAGGATCCAGTGGGCCTTCCATCGTGCGATATTGGCCACGACGAAGATCACGTCGCCCTAAGCTTGTAAATGCGACGCCCTGTTGGGCCATCGATGTAGGTAGAATACAATCAAACATATCGACACCGCGATGAACAGCTTCTAGTAAATCCAGCGGTGTTCCGACACCCATCAGATAGCGAGGTCGATCTGTTGGCAGGAGTTCGGTGACGGTGGTAGTGCACTCTTCCCGCTCTGCCGCGGACTCACCCACGGCAAGTCCACCGATGGCGAAGCCATCAAACGCTAGGTCAGTAATCGCTTTTGCGCTTTCGATACGAAGATCGCGGTAACATGCTCCCTGAACAATTCCAAAGAGTGCCTGCAGTGAATCGCCACGTGCAATTAGACTTCGCTTTGCCCATCGATGAGTGAGTTCCATTGCTTTTTGAGCGGTGCTTCTATCTACTGTGGACGGTACACATTGATCGAGAACCATCATAATATCGGAACCGATAAATTTCTGTGTCTCGATAGATTTTTCGGGGCTTAAGCAAATCATACTACCATCGACATAGCTCTTGAAGATCGCGCCATCCTCTTGCATGGTGCGACTTTCTGGTAAACAGAATATTTGAAATCCACCAGAGTCTGTCAAAACAGAACGAGGCCAATTCATGAATCCATGAATCCCACCGAATTTTTTAAAAATCTCGACTCCCGGCCGCAGCAATAGATGATAGGTATTTGCCAACAAGACTTGTGCGCCGGCCTCAAGCAAATCTTCGCGGCGCTGGCTGCGAACCGAAGCATGAGTGCCGACTGGCATAAAGGTCGGGGTCAAAACTTCGTTGTGCAAAGTCTTGAATCGGCCTGCTCGGGCCATCGAGCCTGCCGCTGTTGCTTCTAATTGAAAATGGAGTCTGGTCATAGGATTGAGGGGATATTCGAATTC
>CAZUYQ010000156.1:0-10649 GCA_964624705.1 uncultured Polynucleobacter sp. | reverse complement strand
AGTGCTTAGATGCAAATCAGGAATATGGGCGGCAGTAAATTGGTTTATGGCAGCGTCTATCTGATCGGCGACGGAGGTCTCGGACAGCTTAAGCGGCAAGCGAGCATTGCTCTGCCAGTATGTGAAGCTACCACCCATAATGAGTAAAATGGCGAGGATGGTAGTGGGAACAATAAATTTCATAAGTTCTTTTATATCTAAGTTTAGTGCGGTGATTGTCATGAAAGCGTTAAAGTATTGTCAAATGTCACGAATAGGTTTTCTCGGTACTAGATGAACTATATAGCGCCCTCACTGTCTCTTCACCATATTGCTTCTCAAGTGCACGCATACCAAAATGATATCTCGCCACTGAATTAAAATGATCTGTGAACGCCGCATTGATAAGACCGCCGGTTAAAGCCCCAACTCCTGGTATTGCCTTAGCCACGGCTTGCTCGGTAACGAGTACGTTAAATCTTGAAGCAATCCTCGCCACGACTTGGGTCAGAGCAGGTGCGGTTTTTCCAGCCACTGCTTGGGCAATTTCTTGAGCTGTCTTATGCGCGGCCCATTTGGACCAATGACTAATCAACTCTGCCATTGCGATGCGTGATGAGAAATAAGCGGAATCGATAGCGTCATCATCTTCGGAGGGCGAGCCCATGGCAAATACGGCGAGACACTCTAACCTGATATCGAAATCGTTAATATCGTGCCCGTATTCTGCAGCGATCGATGAAATGCTTCGCAGCATAATCACAGTGGTGATGGGTAGCTCGACCGCCATCCCAGCAAAGCCAAAAAATCCTCCGACAGCACCTGTTAGGGTCGTACCAATTTTATGCATCAGCGCTGTTTCACTGGAATTTTGGAGTGCACCCTGAAAACTTCCTGATGCGACTGGGGGAATGGTTTTCGCCGCAGCCTGGAGTGCTTTCTCGACAGCGTTTTGGGTGATATTTGCGAGTTTTTTTTGTGCGCTATCTGGAAGTCGCCTGAGTCCCATCTCAATAGGTCTGCCAAGCATGTTGGTGAATTTGATCGCTAGGGAAGGCTTCTCAAGGAAAGCCTGCGCTTCGCGGATAAAAGCGATCTCATTCGCTTCTAAGTTTGTATTTTTCATATTCCGTTCTCCTAAGGATTCAAGCCGTTTCACGTGCTGAAGTCATTGCATTAGATAATTCCTCTTTTTCGATGATCCATCTAATCCTAAACCATCAGTAATGCGGTGGCTTTTCGTTAGCAGGTCCTA
The DNA here is from genome assembly GCA_964624705.1 of uncultured Polynucleobacter sp. Lineage (GTDB taxonomy): Bacteria > Bdellovibrionota_B > Oligoflexia > Oligoflexales > RGVZ01 > CAMDKS01. The sequence goes on along the minus strand of CAZUYQ010000156.1, from coordinate 9,415 downwards.
TATCAGCGCCGCCTTCTATAAAGTTTTCAAGTTTGTTACTGAGACGAGCAATTTTACACTCAAGACCTTCGATAATTTTATGTTGCTCATACGCAAGCTGTTGTAAGGTTTCGATCGCGATTTCTTGATGGGATATTTTGACTTCGAGGTCAATAATACGGTCTTCACTCATCTCTAGATTCCTTTATGATATGAATTCACCCAGCAGATTTAACCTTAGACTCGAGTTCCAGCAAGTACTTCTTCGCCTCCAAACCTCCTGCATAGCCAGTTAAGAGGCCATTGCTACCGATGACCCGGTGACAGGGAAGAACAATCGATATGGGGTTTAAGCCGTTGGTCCGACCGACTGCTCGCGAAGCATTAGGAGAATCAACGAAGACCGCATGTTCCTTATAACTTCGGGTTTCGCCAAAGGGGATTTTCGTGAGTGCAGTCCAAACCCGTTTTTGAAATTCGGTTCCGTTAAGATTGATCGGCAGCTCAAATTCTGTTCTCTTACCTGCAAAGTATTCATCAAGTTGCTTTTTTGTCGTCGCCAGAATTGCATTTTCGGATTCGACTATGGGGGTGAATTCGAATGCAAACTTCGACCACATGCTATCGTAGATGATACCAAACAGATGATTGTCATCAGCGATTAGCCTGATATTCCCAATTTCGCATGTGTAGTTTTGGATTCTATACGTCATTTCTTTATTCCTTTCGCCTTAGACAATTGATCGCCGTAATCACGCCATAAACAATGAACAAGATAAGCTCTCGACGAACTCCAATCTGATTCTTCAACAAGGCCGCTCGTTAAGGCTCTCTCGATAATCAGATCTGTCTTGGGAAACGCATCCGGATTACCGAGGCAACGCATAGCAATCATTGCAGCAGTCCATGGACCAATGCCTTTGATGCCTAAGAGCATCTTGGTTGCAGTGTCGAAGTCAGTATGGTTTTGGAAATCGAATGTCTCTGTTGCCAACATTGCAGCGAGCTCTCTAATTGCCCCCGATTTGGTTTTTGTAAGACCAATTTTTTCGATAGATGCCGTTATAAGCTTTGCGGGTGAGGGAAACTCAAATACGACTTGGCTTTCGAAAAAACCGATTTGCGTACCAAACATCTCTATTAGTTTTCTTAGCTGGGTTCGCGCGTTCTGAGTCGAGACCAGCTGGCTTAAGATAATGGATACTGCAACCTCAAATGGATCAAAGCTTGCTGGGACCCTCACGCCGGCTGGCTTCAGATGTTTTGAGCTAACAAGAGTGACTGGATTATGATCGGTATCGAATAAGATTTTGATGCGAGCAAGAATAGCGCGTATCCCACTCAAAGGAATATCGTAGAATTGAACCAACAAAAAGTTCTGCTTTGGTTCGTGCGATACGACAAATGATCCAAAAGTCCCGTTAATGGGAACAAACCTTCTATATGTCGATCCTTCAATCAGTTCTATTCCGTAAGCGGCGTGACGAGCGAGATACGCAAGTACGGATTGCCAGTCATAAGGTGCATGAATGGGGATCCTGAGTGTGATCGCGTTTTGATCCTTTATTGCGACCCTATTTTTTGCGTCGTTGCTTTCACGAAGCTCGGAAGGTGAGTCATGAAACCGCTCTTTAAAAGCTTCGTTGAACCTACGAATGGATTTAAACCCAGATGCGAGTGCAATTTCAGAGATTGGAAGACGCGTTTCCTGTAGTGCTTGCTTTGCAAAATGAAGCCGTTGCGTGATCATAATTTCAATCGGCGACGCTCCGAGGTGCTCGTCAAACAATCTTCTGAGATGACGGTCGGTCATACCCATCGATTCAGCCAATGATGCTACATTGAGTTGGTCACCAGATGTGGTGTGGATGATTCGCAAGGCGCGCGAAACTGTGTTCATCGTACCGTCAAGCAGCTTATGCGCCGGGGCTAGGTCGGGTCTACAGCGTAGGCATGGTCTAAAACCTTGTTTTTCTGCTTCGCTCGAGCTTTTGAAAATAAGGATATTTTCAGGCTTTGGTCTTGCAGGACATACAGGGCGACAATAAATTCCAGTCGTCTTAACGCCAAAATAAAACCGTCCATCGAAACGCTTGTCACGCCTAGCGATGATTTCTTTCATGTCTTCTTCAGTGAGCTTACTCATGCGATAAGATCCTCTAAGGAGCTTTATAGCCCAGATCGGGATCATAGACTGGCGGTTTTCGGACGTCATCTATTTTAGCCGCAGATTTAAATTTTTCCGCCTCAAGGTCTAACGAATGACGGGGCGATAAATGAAGTGTTTTTCATACTGAGATGCGAATTTGATACATGCCGGAGGCGTTGGGTCAGCGCAAACGGCGCTGCGGTGCGTGGCATCCGAATTGCAGGCTTGCTGCTATATATTCCAGAAAATTTTCCCCTAAAAGGAGGCGAATATGACTTATGTAGATTCTAGGCCTTTTGTGGTCATTACGGGTGCTTCGAGTGGGATTGGCTATGAACTAGCTCGCGAGTTTGCCTCGCAGGGCTTTGACATGGCGATTGTCGCCGAGGATGATGGTATTTTTGATGTTGCCAGTGATATGGATGCTCTAGGTTCTGCAGCATATCCATTTAAAATCGATTTAGCCCATTACGAAGGCGTCGATACGCTTATGGAGAAGCTGGAAGAACTGGATCGCACGGTTTACATCTTAGCCGTTAATGCCGGAGTAGGGGTTAGCGGAGCATTTAATGATACGAGTCTCGAGGCTGAAATGAATATGATCAATCTTAATGTGATTTCATCGGTTCACCTGACCAAGAAAATTCTGCCCGATATGCTTGCGAAGAAGCAGGGTAAGATTTTATTTACCTCATCGATCGCTGCAACATCTCCTGGGCCGTTTTATGCGGTATATGCCGCGTCCAAGGCTTTTATACAGTCTTTTGCAGAGGCACTTCGCGAAGAAATCAAGGACTCGGGGGTGACGGTCACATCATTAATGCCAGGCGCAACGGACACCAATTTCTTTGTGCGGGCTGGTATGGAAAACACCAAAGCAGGTCGTGGTAAGAAAGACGATCCTGCGTTGGTTGCAAAACAAGCCTTTCAGGCACTTATGGATGGGGATGATCATGTGGTTGCTGGTGCATTTACAAATAAAGTGATGGGTGTCATGAATAAGATTCTGCCGGAGACGGTTTCGGCCGCGGCGACTCGGAAAAACACCCAGCCTCGACCAGAGCCAGCGAGGCATTAAATAAATTTGACGGTCCGACCAACAATAAGAATCTCTTCCTTCTTTCATGATTAATCCTTTGAAATAGGTACAGCTGAAATATGTCCTGTTTCTTCTAAAACCGCCGTCTGAACCCCCGCTTCGTTTTCGTAACCAAGCTTTCTCAAGCCTGCCAGTAATTCTTCTCGGTTCATACCTTCAGCTTCTAAGGACTTGTATAGAATTTTTCCGTCCTGAATCAGGCGCTGCGGGGAGCCGCGGACGATATGTCTTATAAAATCATATTTTTGGCAAAAATCTTATGAACAACAAATACCGTTAGGACAAATACACATGCATACAATTGGCCCTCCGGAAGAAACAAAGTTTGCAGAACAACTCCTAAAGAAATTAGAATAATTAAATCATAAGTGGTAGTTTGACCCGCCAAGCGTTTACCACCCATCCGCACTAAGAATAAAATTGTGACGTAGTAACCAATACTTCGTAGAACTTGTTGGGATAAATCTTGTAATAAGGTCATTTTCGACTGCTTTTTAATTTCTGAGCTAATTTTTCCGAAGACATAGTATTGGCGCGTAGAGTTTTCTCGAAATGAAATAGCGAGAAATCTAATTCCTTCTTAGAGCTTGCGATAATGCAATCCTTAGGAATATACAATTCAAAATCTCGCATATGAGCATCATTTGCAGTAATTAAGATGCACTGATTTGCTGTCATCCCCGTAAGAATAACTTTTCGGCTGCCAAGATGATCTAATAATAAGTCTAAGGCGGTCGCAAAAAATGCTGAATGTTTTGGTTTTAAAATAAAGTAATCTTTCTCCTCGGGAATCATCTTTTCCACCAGTGGTTTGCCGAGGCACTCATCTCGCTTGCTATGGGCAATGATCTTTCGAAGATCTGAACGCCAGTGACCGAAGTTATCGTTGACATATATAATGGGAATGCCTTTTCGTTTTGCGACTGATCTCAGTTTTTCAATGTGTTTTGCTGCTAAAAGGGCATCAGTCAGTAAGGACGTTGCATGATCTACTTCTTGAAGGCCATTAATCATATCAATAATGAGCAGTACGAATTTTGATTTTTTTTGAGTGGTTCCACGGATGTTCTTACTTTTCTTAGCCATAATGAACTTTTAAAGCAAACACCATGCCAGTCAGTTCTTTTGGGCACTAAGCCACCGCATAATGCAAGACACCACATGACTTTGCTCTTCGACCGTTAGATCTTTGCCTTTTGCGATCTTATGCCATTTCTCAAGGCAGCTCCGGCAACATGTGGCCGTAGCATGTTGAGCGATAAAAACTGGGTGGCCGCGAAACGGCGTTTGCGAGCCGTCGTTATGGGGTTGAGCCGGAGCAAGGCGCTCTGCAATAAACTTATGAGCATGCTGCTCAACTGTTTCAAAACCTTTGTTTTGAAGATACCCTCGCTCGCGTGCGGGAAGAAAAAACCTGGAACGGAACTTTGAAGTGGGAAGTTTCTCAAAAACAGCATCGACATTTAGCATGTTCGAGGACCCTCCCTTTCTTCCTAACCCATAAGCCAACGTTTTCGTATGAGTGCATACGAAGCAATGCATGCAATAAATGTGGCAATAAATAGATATAGGAGTTCAGCAGGGAACTGCGACGCCTGGCCGCCTTCTAGCAAGATTGATTTGATTGGCTCGTTGAATTGATATGAAGGAATAAAACGGGCTACCGTACTCATTTTGGTCGAGAAATCTGATAAGGCTGAGGGAAGTAGGTGGGGAAGATAAAATATGACTCCTAATGCCCGAGCGCTGGCCTGCGTGCGGCACAAAAACCCGAGTAAAATACCAACGGATGAAAAATACAGGCTACCGACTAAAATAAAGGTCAAATAACTAGGCCAGTTGAGGGTATAAATGCCGCTAAAAATATGTAAAAGCATGGTGGACGATAGGGCAAGGACGACCCCCATGAGGAGCTTGGAAAGAAGCCACTGTCCTTCCGTCATGGGTGTTTGGAGTAAACCGAGCAGCAGTTTTTTCTCCTTTTCTTCTGCCACCTGAGCAGGCATTGCAATAAAACCAACTAATAATAAAATGGTTAAAACCCAAGTTGAAAGGCTTTCTTTTTGGATGCCATCGGCTCCAAGCGAAGCGATATCAGTGACCCAATGATCGGGTTTACCTTCGACGACTCGTTGCAACGCAGCGAGATTCTCGACCAAAGCGATGGTCCGTAAAGATTGCTTACGATATACCACTAGCTCCAGTCCCTGGGGGTGAGTTTTGCTCTGGATCAGTACCGCGTCGAAACGCTTTTCTTTTAGGCCAAGTTTTGCGTCCTCAAGTTGATCAACCCACGAATATACGAATAAATCTTTTGCCGCGTCGATGCCCGCGACCATTTTATCGGGATAGGATTGGCCTCGGACCAATCCTATCTTAGATTTCGGTAAGGTTCCGCTAGCATCGTCCGCTAGTCTCAACGACAAACAGATAAGAGCAGGTATAAAAACAAGTAGAAATACAGTTTTATTTTTAAATGCAACTGCAAGGTCATTGAGTAAGAGAGTAAAAACTGTGCTCATCATAATAAGATCGTTTCAAGTGCTTTCGATTGAAAATACTCATTAGGAGTACCATCGAATATAAGTTTTCCGCCGTGCAAGACGATCACTCGCGTTGCTAAAGCCCGGATTTCTTCGGATCTATGTGATGTGAAAAGAATCGTTTTCCCACTGTGATGGAATGATTTTAAGTTTTGATAGACCTCTTTAGTCGTCTCAAAATCAAGACCTGAGGTTGGCTCATCTAGCAAAAGTATAGGTGGATTTGCGAGCAACGCGCGACCTAAACTTACTCGTTGCCTAAGTCCTTTTGATAACGTTAGCACCTTTTTCGAGCGAAAGGGTTCTAAATGAAACTCTCGACAAATTTCGTCGACCCGAGAATTGGGGAGTTTAAACAATTTAGCAAAGAGCTTAAAATTATAGTCGACAGAAAAATATTCGAAAAGGTTTGGGGTTTCGGGGACAAAACCAATTCTACGAACAAGCGCCATCCGATCGCTCAATTTCACGCTATCGATGCTTGCGTTGCCGCTATCGGCAACGAGCCAGTTGGCGAGCATTTTGAGGAATGTAGATTTGCCTGCGCCATTGTGGCCGACAATAGCTACCATTTCGCCCTGGGCAATCGTTAAGCTAGTCGGCAAAAGGCCGCGCACAATATCCCTATTTGCTTGCACATCTTCGTTTTGAGTCTCTTTTAACTGATACACCTTCGAAAGATGATTGACCTCTATGTACATTGAGACTTACGTGCGTTTCGCAAGGTAGACAATAAGTAAGACCAAAAGAACGATGACTAAAATTTGAACTACCATGATTGCTCCTAATGATGATTGTAATGCTCGCCTAAACGGCGGACCCTTAACTCGTAGCATGTTTTATGCCAATCATCTGAAAAATCAAAGTATTGCCACATTAAAGGCGGGGTTTTCAGGCAATCACGTGTTTTGATTGAGACCGGAGGGATAGAACCGCGTCGAGAAAGTTTGTTGAGGATAGTTTTCTTAGGTCACTCTCTAGTTTGGCGTTGCATCCGCTAGGAGGAGACGCTAAATAGAACGCCCTAGGAGACCTCGTATGCCTGATATCATTAATTTTTATAAGTTTGTCGCTCTTCCAGACGTACAAGAACTTAAGGTTTTGCATCATCGAAAATGTGAAGAACTTGGCCTCCTCGGTACCATTCTTTTGGCGACAGAAGGAATTAATGCAAACTTGGGTGGCGAGCCTGAAAGTTTGGAAAGTTATATCGAGTTTCTTCATGCCGATGAGCGTTTCGCTAATATTATCGTAAAGCGAACCTATGGTCAGACCGCTCCGTTTCGTAAACTTATGGTAAAGATAAAAAAAGAGATCGTTACATTTTCAAAAGATCATCAAGTAACGCTCGATGAAATAGCCAGTGGTGCTTTGATTAGCCCTTCTGCGTTTCGTGCCTTACTGACGGTGCCGCACGAAGACGTTATCTTTGTGGATACTAGAAATAAGGTTGAAGTCGATTACGGGACATTTACTGGCTCCGAGCATCTTGAGATTAAACAATTCAGTGATTTCCCTGCGGAGTTTGTAAAACGCTACGGTAATCAGCGGGACAAGACGTTTGTCATGTATTGTACTGGCGGAATCCGCTGCGAAAAAGCTGCACCTGCGATGCAGAAACTTGGATTTGATAATGTTCTGCAGTTGGACGGCGGTATCATTAATTACTTTAAAGAATTTGGTTCGGAGGGCTACGAAGGTTCTTGCTTCGTCTTCGATAACCGCTGGTCCATTACCCCAGGATTAGAGGAAGGACCGACCGGTCCTCATCCAGATCAGCGCCCAAAGAAGCTCAATTAAAATTTTGAATCTCACATGAGTTCCTAGGTATTTGTACATGCCGGCGTCTTAAAAGACGCCGTTTCTATTTCTTCGAGAGATGAGAAGTTTCTAAGGATGACATCGTGATCATTCCGTCATATCGCTGGCTTGATTGTTGTAACTAACAAATAGATGTTACAATAAATCTTGTATGAAAAATTAGATCTTAATATCAAGAACAAAAAAAGAAAAAGCGAATGTAACTATGGCTAAAGTTCTACCTAGACTTGTTGCGGTGACGTTTTTAGTAAATTTAATTCCCCATAAAGCACACGCAGTGACAATAACACTTAAGGATGCCGTGCGATCTGCTCTCGAAAAAACGGAATCGGTTCCGTTGGGACAATCTCGTATCAATCAAGCTGATGCGCGTTTGGAACAAACGAAATCCAAATTCTTACCGACGGTTTCTTTGGGAGCAAATTATCAACGCCAAGATAGTACAGACACCAAGAACTCCAGTATTTGGGGAGGTGGACAATCTTACGCGCGTTTGACTCTGTCACAGTCGGTATATGATGGTGGGCGGGATACCGCTGCTCTCGAAGCAAATAAGTCTGATAAAGAAGCTCAAAAACAAATTTTAGCTGTATCAAACTATAGTTTATTCTCGACGGTTGCTCGCGGGTTTTATGCAATTTTGTCGAATCAAACTGAAGTAGATAATCTTAAAAAAATTATTGATCTTGCAAGTGACCGTGTTAAGGAAATTACAAACCGTGAAAAAATCGGCCGTTCGCGAAATATTGAATTGATGGCAGCTCAGGCACAAGTGGCTGTATTGCAAGCTCAGCTGATGGCCGTCGAAGGTCAACAAATCACGGCCTGGGATGAATTTGTTTTGCTGACTGGACTGCCGCGTGATGTGGAGTTAGTAAAAAAACGTGAAACTCCCGAAGCTCCACAGAGCATCGATACCTACTTAGGCCTGCTTGAGAAACGCCCGGATATCATTGCCATGAAATCTCAGATCGATAGTGCAAAAAGCAATGTCGATGTTGCGAGAGCAGGTCATCGCCCATCGATCGATGTTCTAGGCAACTATTATATCAATCGAACAGGACCTCAAGAAGGTAATAACTGGGATGTGGGTATTTCTTTAACGATGCCACTTTATAATGGTGGTATGGTGTCTGCACAGGTTCGCGAAGCGAGTGAAAAAGAATCAGAAATCGAATTACTCTTGAATCAAACAAGACGTCAGGCCGAAGTCACAATCAGAACAAACTACAATAATTTAGTCAGTGCTTTGAATCAGATGAAAGCTCTCCAATCTGCTCTCAGTCTGACCGAGAAAAACTATAAAGAACAATCCAAAAACTATCGCTTTGGTCAGTCGACCAATCTTGATGTCATTCAGGCACTTAATCTATTCCAAGACACGAAACGTACCTTAGATAAAACAAATTATTTGGCGCTTGCTGCTTGGGCAGATCTTAAGGCCGCGACTGCACAGATTTCGTTGGCAAATGCTACAGGAGATTTATGAGAATTTCTGAAATTTCAATTCGTAATCATGTATTCGCATGGATGTTGATGGCAGGTTTGTTGATATTTGGCGGCATGTCTTTTATGCGTATGGGTGTGAGCCAGCTCCCTGATGTTGACTTTCCTGTGGTGAGTGTCAGCGTTACGCTTGATGGCGCCTCGCCTGAAGTTATGGAAATGAGTGTTGTCGATGTTATCGAAGGCGGCTTAACAGCTGTCCCTGGTATCAAAACGATGACGTCCTCTTCGAAGACCGGCAGTGCATATATTTCTCTCGAATTTGGTCTTGATAAAAATATCAATACTGCCGTTCAGGAAGTCCAAAGTGCATTAGCA
>CAZUYQ010000155.1:5991-10680 GCA_964624705.1 uncultured Polynucleobacter sp. | reverse complement strand
GGGGGTACACGTCGCCAGCGACAGAAATGTCGGTGGAACGGTGCCTACCCTACAGTTGCAGCAGCTTCAGCGAATGGTGGGTACGGCCTCAGATAATTTGGCTCTTGTCCGGGAGATTAATCGCGGTATCAACGATTCACTCGGCATGATGCAAACCATTGCACCTTACAAGGAGACTGGAATCTACAAAGATTGGGACAAGGTTTCAAGTGCCCTGGAAGGACTCAAAAATGTTTACGGATCGGTTGCGCCATCAAAAATCGCGTCCATGCAAGAGCACACCGATCAAAATATTGCCGAGGCGATTACCCTTAATAATTCAATTTATGCCTACACAAAAGACATCGATCAAATTGGCGAGACGATTAAGCAGTATAGCCATGCTGTTTCACCAGGCGGCGCGCAAAAATTAACGGCGGAATCATTAGGTGTGATGCTGAACGTTATGAATGAGAGTCTTAGGGCACAGGCCACAGGTCTTAAAATTCAGGCCCAGACTCTAGCCGTCCAAAACCAGAAGGATAAAGAATACGTCAGACACGTGGTCGACTCGTCACAAAAATTATCGGTCGCTCTGAAAGCGCAGGACACCCAATTTAAACTTCCGAGGTTTTAGTATGACGGCTGATCTATCGTGGTTATCCCAGGAAGCGCGGACCGTTCACGACACGTTTATGATGTTATTTTATAGCCTTGCCACGGTCTTTTTGGCCCTCGGCGTTTTTCTGGAATATTTCAAGATGCCTCTTGGCGGCGTACCTGCTTTTGCTCCCCTTGTGGGGCGGGTACTCGTCGCAACGTTGCTTTTGCATAGTTATCCTGAAATTGCCAATACGCTGGGTGATTTGACCGACGCACTGAGTAGGCAGCTTGGAGATCTTAATAATTTTCACCATGTCCTCTCTCGGATGGGTGACAAGCTCAACGAATTTAGTTGGTCTTGGACGTCACTCAAAGAGACATCCATTTTAGTGATGTCTTTTATTACGTTTTTTCTGCTTTATATTTCGATCTATATCGCAAGTGCCGGGGTGATTTATGTCTGGGTGCTGCTCTATGTGTTTTCTCCGCTTTTGATCGCGCTATTTATTTTGCCTGCGACGTCTCAAGCAACCAAGGCGCTCTACCGCTCGCTTTTTGAGGTGTGTGCGTGGAAGATTGTTTGGAGCGTACTTGCAACTTTGCTTTGGAGTGCAGCGCTTAGTGAAATCAATAAACCTGCAAACGACATCAATTTTTTGACCGCGATTGCTTTCAACCTCATTTTGGCAGTTTCGGTCTTGTTTACGCCTCTGGTGGTGCATGCTCTTGCTGGCGGCGGACTTACATCGATGGCAACCGGCATGATGGGGATGGCCGCAGGAGCTTCGACTCTTACCCCTGGCATTCTTGCCAAGCGCGGTATCACAAATTCTGTGAAGTACTCTGCAAATAAGACGACGTCCGGATTTCACGCAATTAAAAAGCAGTACTTTTCGAAACAAAACCAAAAGCATCAAAGAGCTAAGAAGACACCGCATTCGTAAATTCAGCCAAAAAATTTTAAACAGGAGCCATGAACATGCGTTTTAACACAGCTTGGGCGGCGGTCACGTCGCAGAATGTCACCCTCAGAGTCGTGTTTCTCATTTTTGCTGGGGTTATGGCCGCGATGTCGTTTGTCGCAGCAAAAGCATCACTTAAAAATCCGATCATCATTGAGCGCGCTTGTTACTCGTCGGTCCTTGAGCCAAAAACGAGTGAGCATTCACCGGTCGAGATCGAAGCTTTTATCAAGGAAGCGGTGCATCAGCGTTTTGACTCGGACGGGGTACCAAACTCTGAATTTTTATCGGTGGAAGAATTTAAACTGCGGGCCAAGGAACAAGAGGAACTCGGCAGGAGACAAATGAAGCAGCGCGTAACACTAAATTCGTTCGTCAGAAAAGACGGCACTATTTCTGCGGATACTGACCGCCTGATCTCGGTCGGATCCATTCGCTCGGCGTTTTCTTTTCCATTGATGCTCTCTCTTTCATCCGTGACAAGGAGTGAGGCAAATCCGTACGGCCTTGTTTTGGTAAAAATTATTCCATTAAATCAGGAGGCTTCTAATGACAAGCAGTGAAACTATAAATCTTCAAGACGGGATTTTCTTTGCAGTGCTCGGCGTTCTTGCACTCCTTGTCGCGTTTATGTCGGGAAATGCTTTGGCCGCTGACGCAAAGGTGATCCGCCTGAGTGACGGCGGTACTGCAGAAATTACAATTTCGGGGCGAGGCACAGTCTTAAGTTTTCCCATGAAACCCACCAAGGTCATTCTTGGTAAAGCCAATTCCTTTGGAATTGAATACTGCGATAACGACCTCGCTATTTCACCCTTAAGCCCTGCGTCACGGTCGCATTTATACGTCTATTTATACGGAAGGCGCTTCTCTTTTGACTTAATCACGTCAATGACCGATGGGCACGCAGTCATCCTTGTTCGTGATGACAAGGAAACATCAACAAAGGCGAAAGTTTATGAGTGATCATGGAGCCGAGGTTGGATTTGCGTCAGATGCTGGCGGTAAGGAGCAATTTGGTAAGACTTTGACTTATCACAACGGCGCACCCAAAAGAAGGCGGATCGTTTGGGTCAGTGCCGCAGTTATTACGTTCGTCACGGCACCGGCTATTTTTTTGGGCCCGCCATCAAAAAGCACAGTCGCCACCAGCGCGGACATTTTCACAATTCCTGCGGTGACCCCAAGCAACCAGAAGTTAGATCTTCCTGTGTATACAAGAGCCGATGATTTACGTGCCCAAGAGCAGTCTTCTCAGACGCAAAAGACCGTAATTGTTAGGCGCACCGGCAAACCAGAAAAACTCGTGGGGCCGCAACTTCTTAAGCGTCCTAGAAATGTAAAGATTCCTCCGGGTGCCATGGTAAAGGCGCGGCTTCTAAGTGGTGCGTCAAACGGCCTTATCAAAGCTGAAATCAAAGAGGCTCTGGTAGTTGCAGGTGAAACTTTGGTTGAAGCCGGAACAGTTGCCGTGGGTTCTGGAAGTTCGAGTGACAGCCGTCTCTACATCAAGTTTGACAAGCTTGTGTTCCGAGACGGCACCGTCGATTCCGTTCAAGCCGAAGGTGCCGATAGCGGTGACAAAACTGTGGGTCTTAAAGGATCTAAGGTTGGTTACCAGGCCCTTCGCTTGGCCGCGGGTATTGGGCTGAATGTGGCGGGTGGCGCCGCCGCAGTTCTGCAAGAGACCGAAGGTCAGCAAGGGGCCGTGATTACGAAACCGACGATGAAAAACGCAATGCTTGGGGGTGCAGGAAAGGCGTCGCTCGACCAATCAAAAGAAATGATGCAGGCGCTTAAAAATGAAGCGCCCGTCATTGAAATCCCCGAGGGGCAAGATTTTTATATTCTCTTTTCAGGAAGTGAGGGTGGAGGGTGAGTCAAAACACAAAAGTAACGTTCGATGAGCGCTGCAAACTGATAGGAATCAGACTGCGCTCAATGTTCCAGCCATTTATTGAGCTCTATTACGGAATTAAAACTCGTACCATCGCATGGGAATGGTGTACCGCAATATTCTGCGTCGCCAGCCTTCTTTTGACATTTAGGTTTGACGTGTGGGTTTTCAGAAAAGCTCATCTTACTTTGATTTATCCGACGCATCCTTATCTTTACTGGCCCTATTACACGGCCATTACAGGGAGTGGTTTTCTTGCGTGGGCGGGACGCGAAACGATGAGGCGGCGAAGGATTGCAAAGCTATTGACTGAGGCGTTTGTGTGTGCGGGGCTCAAAAGTAAAATGGGAAGACTCCCTGCATTTATTTTCGATAAGCCACTCGATTTTTATACGCGTAAACTCAAGGTCACCAATGCCAAATTGCCACTCAGCGAGTTCAAAAAGTCCAAAGACACGATCGAAAGCGCACTTCGCATTTACATTGACGATATTAAGGAGGCGAGATCTGACGGGACGATTGAGATGACGTATTCTCACTTCCCGATGCCGGATGTCTGCAAGTTGGGTCCAGTGGAAGCGGTCGGTAGAATGCGTTACGTGGTGGGCCACACCCGCGCAACGCAGCTTAAATCAAATTTTGAGAGTATCCCGCATCTGCTCATCGCTGGCCAAACCAATAGCGGCAAGAGTACGTTTCTTCGTCAACTTGTGACTGCGACTTATTTGAATAACGATCAATTCCATTTTACGTTGATCGATCTAAAAGAAGGTCTTGAGTTTCAGTTATTTGAAAACCTTGACCGCGTTGCAGTGATATGCAATTTGCCGCACGCGGCAGGCGTACTGCAAACGTTTCAGGGTCTTCTTGAAAACAGGATGAAGCTTCTCAAAAAGAATAAATGCAAAGACCTATCTGCGTTCCTGCACATGCCAGGAAATAAAAGGACCAATAAACTTGACGATGGCCAAGAGGTTTCGCTGAATCGCCATTTGATTGTCATCGATGAAGCAGCCGATATTTTTCTTGCTGGTCCGGACGCGTCGTCGTCAGAAATTCAAAAGGCAAGAAGGGTCCTAGTTGAAATTGCACGCAAAGGTCGAGCAGTCGGACTCCATTTAGTGTTTGCAACCCAGCGCCCTGACACAAAGTCGATTGATTCCCAGATTAAAGCGAACCTTCCTGGCATCATTTGTTTTCAAATGCCAAACGACGCAAGCAGTATGACCGTTTTAGGAAATGGGCGCG
>CAZUYQ010000155.1:4824-5981 GCA_964624705.1 uncultured Polynucleobacter sp. | reverse complement strand
TTGATCGAAGTGCAGACACCACTGCTCACACCGGAAGAGGCGGAAGTGCTCCTGAGGCCACATCGGATAGAGCCTCCGGCGATAGGCGTGACATCGGTGGTATCTGAGGTCACTAAGAATTTAAGCGACGAATCGAAGTCCGGAAAAAAATCTGGGACCATCTGATGAGAGGAGACATGTCTTATGGCGACGAACAGAATGCCTAAAGTTCTGTTGGGCGAAAGAGAAATTAATATTCTCATATTTTTGTGGAGATGGAAATTAGTCAGTAATGCAGCGCTTACTTGCAAAAAGTTTTTCCCTAACGCTGGGAGCCGCCGTGGTTACAATCGCTTGCAAGAGTTGAAACGTGAAGGCCTCATTGAAGTTCGTTATGACGCGAAACTGCAAAATTTTGCGTGGGCGCTTTCTAAAAAAGGCTTTACGGCTATTCGTGAATTTTTGAGTCCACTTCGAGAGGAGGGGTATAAATCTGAAAATTTCGAACATGATCTATTAGTCACAATGTTTCACCTTGGCGATTGGCTTTTGGAGGCTCCTAGCGATGTCAGGGTATTTTCAGAGCAAGAGCTAAGACGGACTGCGTTTCCCGAATACCCGTGGTGGGTTCCCAAAACCACTCTCCATCGTCCAGATGGTTACACAGGATTTATCAAAGGGGACAGAGATATTGTATTAGCCATCGAGATTGAGTGTAGTCGCAAAAAGCCTCTGTGCTATGAGCTAGTTGCTGGATTTTACCGTGACCTCACTGCAGTCCACCGTGTCCTCTGGTTGGTGCCGTCTACCGACCGAGCAAAGAATATACAGACGATATTTATGCAATCGGCACGGTCTAGGAGCACTATTCATAATTTTATTTTAATCCCCGATTTCATGAACCGAGGTTGGCGCTCACAGATTGTCGTTGGTCCCGAGGCTGGTCAAACCGTAACCGAATTTTATGATTTGCTGCCTCGTGAAAAGGGGGTGAAAAGTACGGGGCCTTTCACGACGCCTCTTCTTCTAAATACCAAAAGAAGTTTTGTCAGATCAAAGGCTTGCGAAAATCTTTCACGAGGCTCCATGCGTTACTGACTATAGTTATACCCTCATAGTCATCCCGTCTACTTTTATACCCCTGTCACGGTCCACATTCGGACGACCTTTCACCTCAG
>CAZUYQ010000155.1:0-4814 GCA_964624705.1 uncultured Polynucleobacter sp. | reverse complement strand
CCTAATCAAAGCCGCCGCTGCGGCCATATTTTTTAGCGGATGCGAAACCATGAGAGATAGCATGATCGTTGGCGGCGTTACCGGAGCGGCTGCCGGCGGTTTCGTTGGTAATCAAGCTAGTGGTCACGATCCCCAAGGAACTGCCATCGGTGCTGCGACCGGAGCTGCGTTTGGTGCGCTTCTTGGTTACCTAGGTTACAAGGATGAACGTCGCAAGGAATCAGATCGCAAGGCAAAACTAAATGCACTCAAGGGTAAACCCCAGTACCCGAGCGTGAGTGTTCCAGAAGTGAGAGCAATATGGGTGCCCGATAAAATCGAGAACGATCAATTTATCTCAGGTCACTACATTTATCAGATTGAGAAACCAGCAACGTTTAAACAGGAGTGAAGATGGAAGCAGCAAATGACAAGGTGAAACGCAATCGATACCGTGACCGTGTTGTACTAGAGGTGGATAGTCTCATGAAAATTGACGATTGGATTAATCAGGTCATGCAATCCGCGAAGGGGGTACTGCTGACGCGGAAGGATATGGTGAACTGGATTATTAATTCTCAAGAAGACGTGCTGGCCCCGAATTCGATAAACGCACTTAAAGGGAAGTTTTTCGATGAGATCCGCTTTCTAAAACAGGCGATAAAGGAGGTGAAAGTCGCGAAAACAATGGGTGAGCGAATCAATATGGAAGAAGTAATGAATGGGAAGAAGTTACCAAATATAAAGAGGCGTCGGCCAAAAAAGGAGTTAGGAATCGATCCTGCGCTGGAATCAAAGGCAGATCTTGCTGTGCGGGACGAAGAACACAATTAAAATAAATGTCACGTTCAATTTAAATTTCTAGAACTAATTTGGTGCAGTAAATCTGGAGATTTGATATGATAAAGACGGCTAAGTTGGAGATTGTTTCTCCAAATAAAGAGCTCTTTGAAAATTTGGATAGACTTCTGACATACGATCAAATGTCAGAATGGTTAGGACTTTCGAAAAGTACTTTGGAGAAATATGTCCATCGACGACAGATTCCGGTAGTTAGGCTAAATGCTAAGACGATTCGGTTTCAATCCGAGGACATTCGAAATTGGCTCCGTTCCAAGAGGAAGGGAGTCAAAAATGGCTGAGAAATTAAATTCTGGAAGCTGGCGTGTGCGTTATCGAAAATATGGTAGACGCTACAGCAAAATGTTTCCAACCAAAGATATTGCGCTTAAGTTTGAAGCGAATTTGCGTCTCGATAAAGTCGATGATTTTTTGAAGTGTGACAATGCTGATTTGACGTTTGCAGAATTTGCTGATCGTTGGATGAGTGAATATTGCGAAATAGAGAAAGCTGAGACGCAGTGGAAGGAAGATCGAAGTGTTATTGAAAATTATCTTAAACCGACCTTTGGAACTACCGAAGTCGGGTCATTGAGAAAAACGGATTTAAATGAACTTAAGCTTAGACTGCAAAAATCACAAAGTAGAAGACGCACCCCTTTCGCTCCTAAGACGATCAATAATATTCTCGGTCTTGCAAAAAAGATGATGAATACCGCGGTCGAGTGGGAGATGGTGTCAAGAAATCCGTTTTCGGATGTGAAAAAAATCAAAATGCGAGAGCAAGATTTTGATTACTGGACTGCAGAAGAAAGAGATCAGTTTTTGTCGAGGTGCTATGTGGATGATCCTGAATTTGCTGATGCAGTGCTGATTGCGTGTCACACAGGTTTGCGTCTTGGTGAGTTGGCAGGTCTAACTTGGGGGGCTTTGGATTTTGGTCGGAAGATGTTTTTTGTCAAAGATACCTATTGTTATAAATTGAAAAAGGATTTCGATCACACCAAGACTCACGACAAAGCAATTTATCTTCCGATGAATCCTGTAGTGATAGAGACCCTTTCGAGAAGAAAGGCGTGTCGCCGGGGTTTAACGGTTTTTCCAAACGAACTCCTTAAAGATGCAGCGAGAAAGTTGCAGAGTCGTTGTCGAAAGCATGAAGTTAGGCCGATCCGATTCCATGATCTCCGTCATACGTTCGCGTCCTGCTTAGCAATGGCAGGTGTAGATCTGATGGTGATAAAGGATTTAATGAGGCACAAAAGTTACCAGATGACCCTAAGATATGCCCATTTACATCCTGAGCATTTAAGGGGAGCTACGGACGTTTTGACGGCTGTTTGTGCGCTCCGTGGGCCAACTTTGGCCCATGACGGAAAACAAGACTTTTTGCCTGGCCCACGTTTGGCCCACGAAACGCAAAAAAGAGGTTCTGCTACCGTCACGAGGAAATTCGCAACTGTTTGATTTTAAATAAGAAATCGAGCTTAAAACAACAGAAAATTATGGAGGCGCCGACCGGATTCGAACCGGTGTGAAAACGATTTGCAATCGTTTGCGTAGCCACTCCGCCACAGCGCCGAAGGGAGAAGTAGTTAAACACTCTCCCGAATATTTGACAAGATGAATTCAGTGCTGACCGACTTTGCAGCCAGTTTCTACGGAAGCGAAAATATCTTCACGTGGAATAAGCTCAGTCGGTAGGCTCGCACGCCGCAAGTTTGCCTTAAAAAGAATCGCACCGCGTAGTTTTGCGTAATCAAGATCGGCATCTTCCAGATTTGCATCCGTAAAATTTGCACCTTCAAGATTGGCATTCCAAAGCGAGACGCCCTGCATATCAGAACCGCTAAAATTAGCATCTTTTAGATTGCTGTAGCTCAGATTTGCATTGCGCAAATTGCAGCCAGAAAAATCGATTTTCATCAAATTTGCTTTGCGAATATCCGCGTTTTCAAAATCTTTACGTCCTTCACTTAACGTATCTAAGACTTCTTTACGAGTGAGCGTGATATTGGTCTCTTTTTCTTTAGCCATGGCGATTCCTTTATGGGTCCTACGAATCTCTCTATTCAAACTTCTATTTTACTTCGCCATCAATCGGGCAACGTCAAGCATCCGCCAGCTGAAGCCGGTTTCGTTGTCGTACCAAGAAAGAATTTTAACGAGTGTGCCGTCGATCACCTTTGTGTTCGGACCATCGATGCAGCTTGAAAGCGGGTTGCCGTTATAGTCAACCGATACCAAAGGTTCTTCCGAATATCCTAGGATGCCTTTGAGCGGGCCGTTTGCGGCATCACTTAGCATTTTATTCACTTCTTCGGCGGTCGTCGCTTTATTTACTTCAAATGTTACGTCTACAAGGGAAACATTGGGAGTTGGAACGCGGACAGAGATTCCGTCGAGTTTGCCTTTTAGTTCAGGCAAGACCAGGCCGATCGCTTTCGCTGCACCGGTCGAGGTCGGAATCATACTGAGTGCGCCAGCGCGAGCGCGACGAAGGTCTTTGTGTGGAAGATCTAGAATATTCTGATCGTTCGTGTAGCTGTGAATGGTGGTCATCAAGCCGCGCTTGATTCCAAGTTTTTCGTGAATGACTTTCGTAAATGGTGCCAAGCAGTTAGTCGTGCAGCTCGCGTTAGAAACGATTTTATGCTTCGAAGCATCGAGTTTGTCGTGGTTCACACCATAAACAATAGTGATGTCTTCGTCGGTAGCAGGCGCAGAAATCAAAACTGATTTTGCGCCAGCCTTGATATGACCTTCGGCGTCCGCTTTTTTGGTAAAGATACCGGTTGATTCAAAAACAATATCGATGCCTTTATCCTTCCAAGGAAGCTCTTGGACAGATTTGATTTTAGAGACAGTGATTTTCTTGCCGTTGACGGTGATCGAGTTTTCGTCGTGGCTAATTTCAGCGTCCAATTTACCGTGAACGGAATCATATTTTAAAAGATGAGCGAGGGTCTTGGTGTCGGTGAGATCGTTGATATGAACAATCTCGATGTCTTTATTTTTTTGATCAACTGTCGCGCGAAAAACTGAGCGACCGATACGTCCGAAGCCGTTAATGCCGATGCGAATAGTCATGATAGTGTCTCCAACTCAAAGTAGAGTCCAAACAATGATGTAAAAGTCCAGGCTAGTTTTATAGAGCATAGACCTGTGAATTACTATCTATTTAGTGAGTTACTGGGCCTTAGGATGCGGCCAAGGGCCTCAAGCGTGTGCTTAATGCCTAAGTCGTCGATCTCCATATGGGTTACGGCCCTCATTCTGCCTAGTCCTGTGTGATTTAATAGCACGCCCTCTTTCTTAAGAGCTTCGGATAGCTGATCGCCATTTAGATTCTGAACCGTAAAGTAAAGAATATTAGTATAAATATTGGGCAATTCTATATCGATCGTTATCCCGCTCTTTTTAAGATCCATGAGGCCGTCGTGAAGGAGTTTTGCACGGCGGTGATCATCTTTAAGACGAGAGAGATTGTGATCGAGCGCGTAAAGACATGCGGCACCTAAGAACCCAGCCTGGCGCATGGCTCCGCCCCAGCGTTTGCGGACCTTACGACCTCGTTCGATATCTGCCTTCGGACCGACAAGGACTGAGCCTACTGGAGCTCCAAGGCCTTTCGAGAAACATACGGAGATCGTATCAAACGGTTCGACGAGCGAGCGTTCGCTGACGCCCAATGCCGCTGCGGCGTTCCAAAGTCGCGCACCATCACAATGCAGTTTAAGTTGATGCTCACGAGCCACGCCCGCAATTGCGGTGACTTGCTCGTGGTCGAGGACTCGGCCAGAGCCGCGGTTATGCGTGTTCTCAACGACGAGAAGCTTGGTCGTGGCGTAGTGGATAGATTCCTGTTTGATCCTTTTCTCGATGGCTTTTTTAGAGAAATTCTCTGTAAAAGGAATCAAGTCAAACTGTATGCCACTCATAACAGCGGCAGCTCCTGCCTCGTAAAGAAAAACATGGCTGTCTTCTTCCGCGAT
>CAZUYQ010000154.1:0-10849 GCA_964624705.1 uncultured Polynucleobacter sp. | reverse complement strand
GCCTTTGATAAAAGAGCCTAAAATGGCCGATTACATAATGAAATCGCTTAGGTCAAAACTTCCAGTTTTTGGCATCAGCGATAATAAATTCTAGAAATGCTCTTACTCGATGCGCTAACAATCTTCGCGTAGGTACAATTGCGTAAATATCTCCAAACGGATCAATAAGATGGTTGGGCAGGACTTGTACTAGTTTACCAGTTTCCAGATGATGGTAAACGTCCCAGAGAGATCGAACTGCGATGCCGCCACCTCTAGTTGCAAGCTCAGTTAGAAATAAACCATTTTCGCAACGAAGCCTTTGAGCATTGTCGAGATCGCCAAGCTTAAGATCGGAGTTCTTAAATTGGCAGTTTTCATAGACCTTTAACATTAGAATTTGATGGCGATGAAGGTCGGAGGGTTTTCGAATGCTGTTATTGTGCTTTTTTAAATAGCTAGGCGCTGCGCAAAGAACCAAGCGATTTTGAATAAGTTTTTTGAATACAAAATCTGAACCCTTCGGTTCTTGAACTCGAATTGCCAGATCTAACTGATTGTCGATTAGATCGATTAACGTGTCTGTGACTTCGACCTCAAAATTTACTTTCGGATGAAGAATCGAGAAATTGACTAGAAGAGGTGCTAAGATGCGATGCGCAAATGCCGTTACGCACATTATTCTAATAGTTCCCATAAGTTCGCTTTTGTCAGCAAAACGATCTTCTAGACCTTGCGCGTCCGCTAACAAAGATTCGACCGCCGGTAGCAACCCACGCGCCTCAGCTGTTAAACTGACTTTGCGCGTGGTCCTTTGAAATAGACGGACTCCCAGACTCTCCTCAAGCAACGCAATTCTTTTGCTCAAAAGCGGCGCCCCAATCTTGAGTTTTGCTGCTGCACGAGTGAAGTTGCCTTCCTTCGCAACTAGCCGAAAAGACTCCCAAGAAGACAGATCTTGAATCTTCATTATTTCCTCCTAGGAAATAGATTATGCCTAAAATCATATATTATGATTTTATGATATTCCATGTAAAAGACGTCCAAGCCTCTGCTAAGGGGATTTTATTGGGCACTTGGCTGTATAACGGTGGTCGTTATGCGCTGAATTTATTAACAAAGTGGAGTTTTAAATGCGTGTTTATCATCTGATGAGTTTTCTGTTTTTGTTTGTCGGTTGCGGACAATTGAGTCAGACGGACTCGGGTTTAAAGATCTCTAGATCGAATCCGCCACCAAGCATTACCAAACCTCAGTGCACTTTCGACAGCTGCCGCCAAATCCTTACTAAAAAGGTCTTCGGTGCAGCCAACGATATCCGACATATATATTTTGACGGGAAAAACAACTCTTGCTTTTGGAGCCCGACGACCGGGGACTACAATTTTATTTATCATTGCGATACAGGAAAAGTAGAAGAAAAATACTTCTTTCCAACGAGTTCTGACGGCAGCTGAAAAGAAGAATTATAAGGGGCCTCTGCAAAGAGGTCTTCTTATTCTCAGGTTTCAGTCACTCATCTGACAGACGCTCAGCCAAGATTTTTGTATAGCCTTGGCCTGCAGACTAAAATGCGCAGATTTTTGATTTGAAAACAACGCATGTCGAACTCGTGGTGTATAGCCATTTTTATTGACCAAAATCCCAACGCTGGTTCCTGAATGCCTTCCGAAACGATGAAATTTTAATGGCTTAAAAAATATCGGCAGCCAGTGTCACCGGAAAAGTCGCGGTTTTGTTTGGCAACGCGCTCATTGGCCAGCCCGACCTCTACGGTCAAAAGGCTCCCTTTCATTTGGCATGGCGGTATTGGTAAGATAAACGAGAGCATTCGAAGTATAAGTTGCAGTCCACGAAATGTGGCAAGATCATAGAACTTATGGTATTTAATAGTAACGAACACATAATTATAAGCTGCTGTATATAAGGAGTTGAGTCTAAATGACCAGGGTTGCATTGATTTTCCTTATGATGTCCGTTTCGGTTTCCGCACATGCCGCCAAAGTCGCGTGGGGCCATAATTCGAGCGGCGCAGAGTTCTGCTACCCTGCGGATGATAATGGACGCGTCTTAAGTGGGGCGTTACCTGTGAATGATTATTACTGTGGCGTCTCCTACAGGTTTGGTAGAGCGAGTGACAACTACAGCTACTGCTTTCCCGCTAGGAATGATGGTAATATTTTAAGGGGTCGACAACCAGCGAGTAGCGTACACCTTTGCGCTAAAGGTTATAAATGGGGCCGTACCGATAGCCAGTCTCCAGACCGAGTTGCTTGCTTCCCGACTGATGCGGATGGAAAAATACCTCCGCGTATAGATGCAGTGCCGTCGAGTTACTGTTTGAATGTAAACTAATAAGTTTATTCTGGAGTATTTGATGAATAAAATGCGAACCATTGGAATTTCAATGCTGCTGTCCTCGCTTTTTGTGGCTGCGTGTAAATCGTCTACAAAGACAGGACACGCATCTACTACCAAGGACGCGGACGACTTTGCAATTAGAAACCCGGCGTATTCTGTTTCCGATGATAATCTCAAAAAAGGGGAATTCACGGGATTATCCTTGGAAGTTCTTGGCGAAAAGAGTTCGGCGAATATGCGTTTATCCATGGAGTTCAATAAAGATCTGGTCGATGCTCTCCAGATTTTAAACAAAAATAGCAGTTTTCCGTTCGATGCTCGTGCATTGACTTTATTCCCGAGGAGTGGTGATGGGAATGCAGAAAATCTCCATATTTTTTTACCATCTCAGTATCAGGCGGTGCCTGGCCATCCTACGCCAATTGACATCACTTATAAGGGTGTCGCTCGGGCCATATCGAGCGACAATGGTTGGAACTGCATGGACACCGGCCAGTTAACTTTTCTGGGTTTTCCTCGTGATGATCTTAATCCGGGACAGACAGGAAGCGCCCTATCCGAGGTTTTTAAAAAGTTGGGAGATGCCTCCAACCAAGTTTTTTACAGCTATACATCTAAAACCGCGTCCGTACACTTTCAGGCTTATGAGGAAACGTTTGCAGATGGTAGAAAATCACCTCCTCATTATTTCAGGGTCATTTTTTGTGGATATCATATGAAGAACGATCGGTAGGGTGGGCTAGGTAGTCGACGCAAAGCCGGCACTACAGACGACAGATCCGCCGGAAAATTATTCTAGGCCATTTAAAGCGGAGGGAGTAGACGGCAAGCTTGAAATTTTCTAGGACATCAACAACGCCACCAAAACAGCGCTGATATCATCACTTCTACAATTTATGCGCAACTGACCCTGTGTTTGGTACTGGCCAATTGGAGCGGTCTGCAACGAAACCGCTTATTTTCCGGTCGGACTGGCCCTGGATATATTACATCGCAAAAATTTGCTGTCGTTTGGCACTGCAATCAAAGTCAGTGCCAAACACAGGGTCAGAACCGCAAGTCTTTGACATCCAGTTTGATGAAGTGAGTTTTCAACAGCAAAATCGTGGCATTTTGTGCAGTCAGCCAAAGCCAGACAAAAATTTCAGCAGACCGGCTGATCCACCCGGACTTTACCAACGGACTCAACGTCACGACCTCAACCCAACTGACCGAGATGGTTATATCCCCAGCATTTTATTTTATGGTCATCGCTCAATGCGCGGTTATGGTAACCGCCAGCACATATTTCGCTCACGTTGAAGTTAGGACCCAAATCCGTGAACGGTAGGTTACTTCCCATCGTCGCACCGTCTCTTCCGGTCGAATCACCTTGCGATCAAGACTTGGATCCTCACGAAGCTTCGCTTCAATCGCGTAGAGACGCTTCATGATAGCGAGTTCACTTCTGGCTTTTTTTGAAGCGATTGCTTTCAGAAAATCCGTAAACTCACGCCTGACGTGTGCGAGACACCCGACGCGGATGATGCCAGACGACGGGTGCTCGACCCAGTCATAGCCCGCATAACCATCTACTTGCAGATAGCCTTTAAACCCCGCAAGGATGTCTTTAATGTATTTTGATCCACGACCTCTGGCGTAGTGATAGATCTTGCTGCATTGGATCGGAAGGATCGAAATTTTGACAGTTACAGCCATTGCGCTTGTAACGGCGTTGTTCTCACCAAGGAATTCGGCATTCATAATCCATTGTAAATGGTGAGCCAATAAGACTGAATGTTCTAGTCAGCAACCATTTACTCTCTTGCTTTCCTTCATAAAGAGCGAATAACCCCAAACTATCTCCACAATCAAGGAGATATCTAAGATATTTTTTTCCATTAACTGTTTTTGGAGAGCCCGATGCATAGTCTTTACAGCTCAGTCCATTGTTCACAATCGATAATATTTTATATCCCTGCTCATCACCGGAGTCAGATAAATCAATTTTAGCCACATGATGAACACCATCAATTACATACAAACATTCTAATTTTGTCTGTGCGGCATAAATAGGTCCAGATGATAAGACGAGCATCAAACCGAACTTTAGAGATTTAGACATCGTATCCTCAAAAAAATAATTAAAAAATGCATATTCTTGCAACAATACTTAGTTTATGCCTGCATTGTTAGGGAGCATTTCCTTGGCAAGCCAACCTACTTTCCTTGCCATTCCAAAAGAAGTGGCCACTCGCAGATGCTCCTTGCCACTCAGAGAATTCTAAATAACCATCAACCCATTCCAATCTCTCAAGATTTGGAAAAGAGGTGTAGTCACGACCCGTGGCGATTTTCGCATCGTATTTACTGACAATATCCCCTCCGCAGCCGGATGGGGGGCTACCCCAACACATATCAGTTGTCGTTACAACGTCGAGACGATAGGTTTGCCTGACGTGAGCGATCACACTTACTCCCAACGCATAGTTTATAGCGGATTTAAGTGTATTTTCCGTGCGGCACGTAACCACATATGCGACGCGTGACTCGGCAAGAGGTTTCTCGCTCGCAAATAGCCCACCTCCGCCCTCACAACCACATCCTGAATTACAAACAACTTTATGATTGATGCAGCAATAGCCATCATTGCTTGAGCAAAAAGAGCCCGCCCCCCATCCCGCAAAAGCATTGCCTGGAACAGCAAAAACAAAACCTAAAAGGAATAATGAGCGCATATATCTTGACCTCTCTTTGTAACTCTGCAAAGTGTGAAAGCGAACCGTGAAAAATTCATAGATACTAAATAATCTTATCGACTGACAAATATCAAATCACAATCCCCTCTTGTCATTGAGTTCAGCTGGTTCTTTTCATACTGCCTCCAACATGTAGGCAGAATCTTAATTTATTCTTGTGATGAATTCTTTTAAACTATATAATATCTATATTTAATATAACTATTAGCTATGGATTAACAGAAATGACGCCCATTCAGCAGCACTTAGAAAAGGTTGCGACCTTTGTTGTTATCGCTCGCTGTCGGTCCTTGCAGAAAGCTGCCGTTCAGCTACGCCTATCCCAACCTTCCTTATCCAAGACCATAAAAATTCTAGAAGACGCAGTTGGTATGCAGCTCCTCCATCGCGGTCGTCAAGGCACGTCGCCGACTGCTGCTGGGCAAATTTTACTTTCTTATGGCGAAAAACTCCTGTCGTCCACCCATGCGGTGGAAAGAGATCTAGCAGGAGCGAAATTAACTCCGACTGGTACAATGCGGGTGGTCTGCCATGAAGTAATTGCGGGTTATGTATGGCCGCAGGTTATTCAAGCTGCAAAGGAAAAAGTCTCGAAACTTTCTTTTTCTCTGTGCACGGTTCCTTCCGCGCGCGAGATGGCGCGTCAGGTTGTTAGTTTTGAAGCGGACTTAGCAATTGGTGCAGAGTTGCCGCTAGGGCCTTCGACAGTTAGAAAAATTGCCTACCAAGACCACTACGGATTTTATATTAAAGCCGGCCGTAAAACTCGTAGTGTCAATGTGGAACAGGATTTGCCTCTTATCTATTTGCCAATTTCCATTGCCGGGCCAGGTGGAAATCTGCAGTCCGCTCTTGCGCGAAAGGGTTTTCTTCAACAGTCGTGTTTTGATGTTCAAAGTTATGAGACAATCATAGCATTAGCTATAGCTGATCTCGGCATAGCTGTTTTGCCTCGAGGCCCCGCGAGGTTCTATGTTGAAAAGGGGCTTCTGGCGGAGCATCCCGCTTCGAAAAAGTTTGAGTTAGGTAAGCATACGATTTATTCTCTTTGCCGTAAGACAGAAGAGATGGATTTATCCCAGAGTATGATGATGGAAACATTGCTGCCCGGTATCGGGGGAAAGTTTGCAAATAGACGGAATTGACCGTCTAGATCATTGAATTCGTCCCTTAAGATATTATCTTTAGAGAGATCTGTTTGGCAAAGCACCATCGGGCCAGATTGTGCTGATCGATAGACGCGAACGCGTAGAAAGCATCGATGATGCAACCCATGGCATTTGGCCCTTTCGTCTGTCCCTGAGCTGATATTCGTGATAAAAATTTAAGATCATGTGGAAACATAGAACTTTGAGTCGATTAATTAAATTTATATCATGTTCAATTAGCGTCGCACTTTTGCCATATTCATCTGCATTTGCCTTGATAAACTCAGTTCCACTCACTAAAAACGAATGTTTAATCCGTATTAACTTTGCCGGGAACACAGCTGTCTGTACTGGTTTTTTTATCAATTCGACAACCATCGTAACGGCTGCGCACTGCTTATACTCTGAGCCATCAAAGCTCTGGACTATTTCAGAAATTTCAATTTCCAATGAGGCCACACTGACCGTCAAAGTTGAAAAGATTATTCCCCACCCGAAATACCGGATGAGTGAACACGATGGCTTCGATATAGGCGTTGTCAAGACGACGCCTTTTACGACAAAAACATCGATGTTTGAGCTAAGTTATGAGCGCCAAAAATGGTGGGGAATGGCCGATCTTATGGGTGCTGGCAAAATTGACATCGCAAACGGCGTATATGGACGTTCCCAGGGTACTTCTCCATATTTCCGTATGGGCTCCGATATTTACATTGTTGGTCATTCGAAGAAGAATGAGCACCCAGGTAGAGGTGTGTCAATCGCGCCGAACGATTCGGGCGGCCCAATTTTGGATTCTCTAACTGGCAAGGTTATTGCTGTTGCCTCACGAACAACAGTTACGTCGACCAGCGAGACATCAATTCCGGCAGTTAGTATAGGCACTTTCCTTGGTAGTGAGGAAAATCATTCGTTCCTTCTAAAAATCATTTCGGGCAACTTTCGGGAAACTTGCTGCGAATAACCTTTCGATGCATAAAGCCTTTATAAGAGTCATCTCTCAGATTGGCTCGAAGTGTCGTATATATGGTCGAAATTCACTTGATCGAGTGCTAACGATTTTCAACAAATGTCGTCCTTGGTAAGACTGTTCAGATGCTGCCTCCGGAGTTTCTGGAAACGTTGCTAATCTCACTGAAACAAACTAGTTTCTGTTGGTTTTGCAGATATCCGCTTCTTACCTTAGCGGTCGGGCTGGCCAATCAGCGCGGAGCTAAACAAAACTGCGACCTTCCCGCCAAGGCTGGCAGTATCAAGAATTTATCGGCTTGATTGACCCTCTCCATAAATGATGGCCTGGCCTTCAAAATATTTCATCCTATCGATGCAGCACGATCTTCTAAAAATTTTTGCGGCTCGCTTCATTTCCTTTGTTTCTGGATTATTTGTTTGTTTGACCAAAAAAACAGGGCGTTCCGTTCGTGCCTGTTCGAAAGATTTAACCTCAATTATCTGAGCTTCATCAGGAAGAAAGGCGTTTTCCATTTTCACGACAAAATGAGGAATGTAAGCAGCGGCAAGGCCAGATTTGACAAGATTCATGGCAATCGAAAAACTGTTGACTTGATACCGCGCATTGCGAGTGATACCTAACGGCCAGCCATCACGGTGCCGATGATTCATGGGATTAGATGGAAGAACGCCTAGATATTTTCTGATAAACACGCCATTCTGGCGGGCCCTCTATGGCGCAATCATTTCGAAAATTTGTAATGAAACCTGAATCGGTACGTACGCGGTGTTGACCAAGAGGTTGGGCTCGCCAATCAGAGTGGTGTCGATAAAAACCGCTGCTTTTCTGCCTGGGTTGGCCGCGCCAATAATTTATTTTTTCTTAAATGCCTTCGCAGTGGATAGTCGCCGAAAAACTTATCATTTGATTGGGCCGCAGCAAGGCAGTTCTCCGCCACATGAACTCGGATTGCACTTACCACCACTGGTATCACGTGAAGCTAAACACTTCAGCGAAATCGCCTCGCCATTAAACCTAAAGTTTGCAATTCCTATATAGTTAAATTGACCGCTATGCCAAGTACCTATATCTAACTGACCCGCACTAAATACGGCGCTGACTGGATTAGGCACATGCAAAGGTTCGGCCAGCCTTGCAGCGTAGGATATATTGTAGATATCGGCATCGCGATTGAATTGGATTTTAATGTGATTTGAAGGCACTCCTCGGGTGGAATCAATTACCACATGATATCTGCTTGGTGAGCTTGGTGACGTCGATTGTTCATCACACCAAATGACATCAATACCGTCGCCATTAGTCCCTGCCGAGCCTCCACCACCACTGGTTACTGGGCCTGCGTATATATGACTGCCAATTAAAAGTGCCATGAGAGAAAAACCAATTTGAATGAACGTGTGGGGCATGGGTGTTCTCCTTATTAGAATGATATGCCTCGGCCATATTGGAACTTGTGAGGATCCATTTGTATCATCGCACTTTCCCTTATTTGAAGTAGTAGTCTAAACCCTCGAAGAATTGTAGATATTTGTTTTGCAAAAAATGGTGAATTTGGGTATTTAAAATATCCAATGAAAATGGATGTCTTTCAAAACCTCACTGCTCTTGAATTTGTGCAAGCGACGATTGCCATGAATCGCAATATTCGTGGTTATCAAACCCGCTTGGCTGAAGCCGCACAATGCCAGCGTTCCTATTTTTCTCAGATTGTAAAAGGTAAGATACCATTAACTGTTGAACAAGCGTTTGGTCTCACAACCTACTGGGGGTTTTCACATCTTGAGACCGAATATTTTTTAACGCTCGTCCACTGTGCGAGAGCTGGCACGGCCACACTGAAAAAGCATTTCGAGCGTCAAAATAACGCCCTTCGCGCAACAGTCAACACGTTGAGTAAACGTATCGATTCAAGACAACTGATGGATCACGCAAGAACTGAGTACTATTCAAATTGGTACTGGATGGCTGTTCATATTCTTGTCGCTCTACCTGGATTTGATTCAGTCAAAAAAATCGCAGTTCACCTGCATATCCAGGAAGATCAGGTCAGTCGTGTGTTGTCGAAGCTAACCGAATGGGGAATGATCGAGGCTACCAAAAAAGGGTGGGCTGTGAGAGCCTCAGACCTTCACCTGCCGGACTCATCACCGTTGACTCAAATCAATCACGCCAATTGGCGTACAAGAGCGAAACTGGACCTTGATCGAAATGATCCCGATTCGTTGCATTACACTGCAATTTTCGCGATTTCAAAAAAGGATCGCGAAAAAATACGCTCAGGTATTGTTGCCCAGCTACTCGAGCTCCGCGATCGAGCTCTAAAATCTCCGTCTGAGGAAGTTTGTGCACTCACATTGGACTGGTTTTCCGTATGATCTCTCGCTTTTGACCGTGCCGGTGGATATAGACATCAGCAACAAAACGGGAAATTTCATTGCTAGGTGGTCGGGCTGACCACCATTTTAATCTACGACAACAGATTTTTTCGTTTCAGGCTGTACGGCTTATAGAGCGCCGCCGCTTGGATCAATTGCGAATGTTTTGCATGCCCACTGGTTCTTAGGCGTTTTGATGCTTGCGTACGTCTCCAGGCCATCCCTAACGATAATCCGGCGGCGGGGCGTTTCTCCGTCGGTTACGTACAAGGGTAATCTTAAATTTTCTACTGTAATTGTACCACTACCAGTTAAAATCTGCCCACTACGCTCTATTTATTTGCCCCGCAAATAATAACCTGCCAATAAACGGTTCTGTCAGTATTTGTATGCGGTATAAACTCTATAAAACCTCCGGCACCGTTACCAATTCGATAGGCATCTTTGCCGGGAGGTTGGGTTAAATTTGACGGTGATAGCGGCAGGTTTACCGACTGGAATGCGCTTGCGAGAGAATCTCCGGAGACCTTGGATGCTCGAGGATACCCTAGCCGATGCTCTTTACTTATCCCAGAGCTCAGACAGGTCCAACCCTGTGGATAAAGAAACTCTCCATACTTCACTTCTAGATCAATAGACACATGTCCATATTCACCCGGATCACTAATGCCAAAATGGATATAATGGCCGCCACTTTCGCTTGCCATATCAAAAAATAACGAATTTATGCTTTTGCAGGCTTCCAATAAAGCTGGATTATCTAACTTCCATACAAATATCGCACCTGTGTCTTTGGAATATTCGTTATGAGGATCTTGCTTAGAAAACATTATATCGGTGGCACTAGGCGCAGCGGCAGTTTTGGATGTATCGTCGCTTTGTCGAGTTTTGCAGGCAACGTTTATGAACACTGAGGCCGTTATTAGCACGACTAGTTTCATCTTTAACTCCAAACATTAAGAGAGTAGACCTATATTTTTAGGTATTTAATTAATAATATCCTACGCGTCGTCGTTTTACAACTATCAGATTTAAACTCGCATCTGAAATTCCATTCACATAAAAATCTGGGCCCCTTGATTATCAGGTCTCGAGATGGGTCACCCAAATTGAAATTTATCCACAGGATTTTAGCTGGTAGTTGACTTTGGAGTGTCCGGCGAGAAGAACATTTTGAAGGCTTGCGTTGGTACTGGCTCGCGATGGCTTTTAGAGGGTAATGACCTTGTCGGGATGATCGAACACGTTACGCAGTCCGAGACAGAACGCAGCCCA
>CAZUYQ010000153.1:2501-10978 GCA_964624705.1 uncultured Polynucleobacter sp. | reverse complement strand
TCAAAAGTTGGGATGGAACAGATAAAGTCTCGTTCACACGAGGCGCCGCGGGTACTGCGACATTTGTCTGTGAAGCTGCCCCTCCGCAAATGCTGGAAGCATGCGGGAGCGGAACCAGCATTAGTCTAAGTTACGCAGCTCCGACAACTGCGGATCTGTGATCTGGCTGCAGTCGGAGCAATTTCAATACCCGTCAATGAACCTGTCAAAAAGCGGGGAGCAAATGAGGCCGCGCTAGCTGTGTGCAATTTGCTCCCAGGAATTTGAGGTTAATGATATGACCGCATTAAGTTATGAAGTTAATCTTCTTCTCGCAAAAACCACTGATCGCAAGCTCATTAGTCCACACTCTTAAGCAAACATACGGGTGTTAAGTCAAATAATCCCCTAAAGCCCACCTCAAGCATTTCAGACCAATTCTGTCTTTGATAGCATTCCGCGATTTAGCATCAATCACGGTTCGAGTACGAGTAAACTGGACACATGTCTGATTTACTCGCGAGTAAACTGGACATGTGTCTGGTTTACTCGTATGATAATTAATGTGGTTATAAGGTTTTATGGGAGGTAAAATTGAGATATATCGCTGATTTCGTTAAAGAATCTCTTGAGAAGAGAGCGGTGTTTATCGGTGGCCCCCGTCAGGTCGGAAAAACCACCTTCGCTCTCTCACTTATTAGTCCCACCGCTAATTCGCGCCACGAGGCTTATCTGAATTGGGACTATCAGCCTTCATCTGAAAAAATTCGTAAGACGATGCTTCCTCTTGATCAACCACTACTGATATTTGACGAGTTGCATAAATTTAAACTTTGGAAGAAATGGATCAAAGGCGTCATTGATGTAGAAAAGGGTCAAAGAAAAATCGTTGTCACCGGTTCGGCACGTCTTGACCTTTATCAAAAAGGGGGGGATTCCTTATTTGGCAGATATCGGTACGTACGGCTGCATCCCCTGTCGTTGAATGAAGTTAAAAGTTTAGATCCCTCGAAGGACGTAGAGCGACTACTGCAGTTTGGTGGTTTTCCAGAACCATTTTATTCGCAAAACTTACGCGAGTTAAAATTATGGCAAAGGGAAAGGCTTAAACGAATTATCCGCGAGGATGTTCGAGACATTAGTGTCATCCAAAATCTCGCCGCCATTGAGACATTGGCAGAATTGCTTCCTGGACGAGTTGGCAGCCCCTTGTCAATTCAGAGTTTGAGCGAAGATATTCAAGTAGACCATAAGACAATTAAGCGTTGGATAACTGTTTTAGAATCTATGTATTATTGCTTTCGTATTCCTCCTTATGGTGCAAAGAAAATCCGTGCTGTGAAAAAAGAGCAGAAACTTTATATGTGGGATTGGTCCACTATCACTGATATTGGAGCTCGATGGGAGAATATGGTCGCATCCCAACTCCTTAAGTACTGTCATTGGTTGGAAGATTCCGAAGGCGAGGCTATGGAGCTTCGCTACATTCGCGACATTGACAAACGTGAAGTCGATTTCGTAGTTATTAAAAATGGAAAGCCAATTTTTGCAGTTGAATGTAAAAGTGGCGAGAAAGGCATTAGCGACAGAATTCATTATTTCGCTGCCCGTACAAATATTCCTGTTTTCTATCAGGTCCACCGTGGGACAATTGCCTATGGCGATGACAAAATTCGTGTCATGCCATTTTTTAAGTTGTGTCAGAATCTCAAAATGCCCTAAGGCCTACTGATATGCTAGCTCTACGCGGCTTCTAGCATAATTTTTTTCTCAATTTCAACGGTGTTTTGTAACCAAGCGATGGGTGGAGCCTATTCTGTAAAAACATTCAATCCACTTAAATATTTTGAATTTTGCTTGGACCTTTGTTGCAAAAGTTTCCTCGTAGATAAATTCGGTTTTAAATGAAGCATACTGAATGTCACGATCATTTATCGCATATTGTTCCGCCGGCAAGCCAAACGCATCCCACCCCATCGGATGAAGAACGTTAAAGCCCATAATATAGCCCCGAGTTAACGTGATAGGTAAAGAATTTAAGTGTTTTTACATACATAATATTATTTATATTTCAACTATTACCGATCGAAAGCATCTTAAAGTCAAAATTTAATATAATGTAAATAGCAGATTTTATTGAATTAATTATTATAGATTTATTTTTTATTAAAAACTCAGGAATATATTCCGATATTTTCAATTAGGTCTTAGAAAAAACTTAAGACATTTAGAACTGCAAGGAGAATGGGGATGCTAAATCAAATCTTAACACTATTCGTCATCGTTGGATTTTTCGGCTGTCAACCGGGGACGGAATCGAGCCTGCGTGAAACGAGCGCAAAATCTGACACTCATTCTTCCATCAGTGATGCCGATGTTGCCATCGCTCTGCAGGCGGCCGCGAAAAAAAATAAGGACAAAGAACAGGATACTCTTGTCGTCATCGGCAATGGTAAAGCACAAAGTCCGCGGGTCAAATTCGTGTGCGATAAAGGTGGAACCTGCGACATTCCCAAGAAACTTTTTGACGAAGATGTTGATGGTGTCCCTGAAACAGATTGGGAAGTTGGCGGCTGGCTCGTCACCGATTTATTGGGAACTAAGATACAAGATATCGACAATGCGAAATCGATTCGACTCCTCAGCCGAAAAACAAAAATTGTGGTTATCGTGAAATTTCAGAAAAAATCATTTCCTTTAAATGCGACTGTTGAAAATCCAGAAGGTGGCTCCTTACAAATGGAAAAAGATCAGCCCTGTACGGATCGGTCTTGCCAAGCCGCCCGGGTGCCGTTTGACAACTTAGGCGACCTGGTGGCGATTCCAGTCCAAGATTGGGAAGTAGAAAGCTGGACCATCCAAGACGGCATTGCTGCCGCACTTGCAATGCCTGATTTGAAAAAGATTATTGTGAAGCAAACCAAAAACGGTTTAAAGATTAAGGTGAAATTCCGTCGTAAACGCGCTGTGACCACGACAGTGCAACCATCCGACTCTCGTAATGTCGGTCCTGCTCTGGTTGTAGCCAACCAACAAACAATCTGTACCGCCCGGGACCTCGATAAAATTCGGGCCAATCCATCCGGAAACTTTCGTTTGATTTGCGACGTCGACATTGGTGGCAGTGAATGGCAAAGCATTCCTACCTTTTCGGGGACGCTGGACGGTGCCGGATACTCTATTCAGAATATGACGATAACTCAGGCGCAATCTGGCGCGATTGGATTTTTCAAAGTCATTGCCAAAACGGCAAAGATCGTCAATCTGAGCTTGGACAATGTTGTTATTGATCTCACAAACGCAACAACCTATACCATCGGCGCCCTTGCGGGATTCGTTGACGGATCGAACGTTGAAATTTCTTATGTCAATGTCTACGGCCGTATTCACGCCAATTATCCAGAAGGAGTTTATGCTGCTTATAGCGCCCAGCAAACATTTGCTGTCGGTGGTTTGGTCGGACGCGTGGACCAAAGTGATATCAATTATCACGGAATAGTTAATCACCTCTTTACTCATAACCGTGTGAAAGCCGTTATTGAAATCGACTACCCGGCATTTCCATCAGCTCCCGTTTTCAACGGACTCTATTCCAATGGATTATTCGGGGCGGTTGGCGGACTTTTTGGAGTTGGCGCCGGGACCGTTGATACCTCAGAATTCATGGGCACCGTAAGCGCACTCGCGTGTGTCGGCGGTATTGTTGGCTCTAGCTGGGCGACCCTCTATAACCGTGATCTATACGGCCAGTCTTCGCGGATGGTTGTAAGTAACAGTAAGGCTGTCGGAATTTTTGAAGGTAATCGCGTCGGCGGCATCGTTGGTGTAAGTGCGAGACTTGATATTGTAAAAAGTCGTGCCTCGGGTCAGGTCAAAATTATAGTTCCCCCTGAGGATGTCCTTACCGCAGAGACGCGGGCCACCGGGAAGTTGCTGGCCAACGGCGGAAAAGCTGGCGGACTCGTGGGCGAAGCCACAGTAGCCCCTGGAACGAATATATCCGAATCCTATTCTGATGCGGATGTCGGTGTATTTTCCACGGCCGCTCTATTAAATGTCGCGCCTATCGCGGCTGCAAATCGAGGTGCTTTCCGCAGCAGTCAAATAGGCGGGTCGGTTTTGGGCGACCTCAGAATTGGTGGCCTTATCGGCGAGACAGCCTGGATGAAAGGTCAACCATTGGCTGACAAACTTGTCACGATTCGTAACAGCTTTGCTACTGGCACCCTGCGCCCTCTTTTGAGTCAATCCTATGCGGCCTTTGCAGGTGGTATCATCGGCTATGGCTACGAAATCTATAACTACAGTTTTCCGAACTTTTGCACTATGGCGGAAACGAAACCGGATCAGTTCATCCAAATTCAGAACGTGTACTTTGGTGGTCAAATGTTTTTCGAATGGGACAAGAAGACGTTACCGGCAAACTTCGATACCTACCCACCCGTTGAGCCGCAAATCGAGCCTATTTTAAAGTTGAAATCGTCATTGGAAATAAATCGTAACTGTGCTTACTCAAAGACAGCATTCTCGGGCGTCTACTGGAATGAGCGCCTGGTAAAATTCACGTCCTTTAACGACCGCCTGGCCAAAGGTATTTCGACAACCGCTATGGGTGCGCAACGTTCCTTTGATGAGTTCGATTTTACGAATATTTGGATTATGCCTCCGGGCAATGCTTATCCGGCGCTGAGAAACGTCCCTTAAAACAAGGTGATAAAGGAGACACTCGAGAATGGCGCTTCCTTAAGGAATAGCGAAAATTAGATAGACAAAACGGCCACCTGAATCATGATGTTTCTTTGTCTACTCCCAGATTAAAAAAAACGGGATAATACCTGCAACGGTAATGCCATTTTTGAAGCTGCGTCAGTCGATCAAAAAGCGAACGTTAATGCTGATAAAAAGCGGATTTTGTTGCATATGGTGAGTTGCCATTGAGGCTGTTACCCCGACTTGATTTGTCGTCCCACTTCTGGCGCACAAAAATGGGTTAGGAAGGTTGTGCCTTGGTGGGAGTTCTTTGCGAAGGGCCTCAGCGAACTGTGATGAAATAATCTGTTGCTAAAAATCAAAAAAATTAGCGTCAGTTTGGCCTTGCAAGTTCGAGACCACTCGACTCTAGAAAATAAATGTTGTTTCGTCCGACTCGGCAAACCAATTGCGCTGCTTTAATTCCTTCAAAATTTTGGGATAAGATGAGAAATCTAGGCACGAAAATTTTTGTGCGGCAGTTAGCATTTTAATGAGTGGCTTTGGCCGATCTTGGCGACTTAACGCGCGTAGTGCACCCAGATAATCATCTCGATACACGTTAGGAATGATGATAGTCGAAAGTTGTTGGTTGTATAACTCCACATTCATCATAATTCGAGCGATGCGACCATTACCGTCCGCGAATGGATGGACCTCGGCTACCAAAAACATCATATAAATAGCCCTCGCAAGCCCTTTTGGTAAATCTTGATATAATTCAAATCCTATGTGTAAGGTTCCAATAACATAGTCCGGATGTACAAAGTGAGTGTTGCCGGCACGATTAGGTGTCTTTTTCAATTCGCCCGGTAGAGCTTCCGGACGATACTGCATCAATGTGTGATGTCGCAATTTTAAGATATTGATAAAATCAATGGCTGTTGACGGAACTCTTTGCATTTGATTCTGGTTGGAAACAATCTGGTAGGTGCCGAGGATGTCATGAGCATCTTTAGGTCTCTGTTCAGGGATTTTTTTATCGAAAATAATCTCTTCTGCTTCCTCGATTTCGAACGTAGTCCCTTCAATGTAATTTGAGAAATAAGCATCGAAAAATGCCTTGTTGTTAAAATGAGTCGAAGAGGTTTGATGCTCGGTTAGCTGAAAAAGCGGGTACGTTCTGATCTCCCCAAAAAGTAACTGTAACCTTGCTACAGCTTGAATGTCATGGGGTAGTTGATTGGCGCGTACGATGGCTGCTTGACTCTTAAGAGTATCTGAAGGCCTTGTCCCGAGAAGGGCTCCGATCAGGCGATTAAGAACTTCAAACTCTTTTTCGAATTTGAGAACACTTGCGATAGCACGCGCCTGATCGCGAAATTCGTTAAGCATTTGCTCGCCACGATTAAGCAAAATTTCTTCAAGCCGACGTTCTAGTTCCTGTTGTGGAACCACCCGAGATGCTTCGTCTACATAAATTGATGAAAGATTTTCTAAGAAAGCTCTAGGTAAAGACGAGTTGTAAAAATTCATAAGTTTAGGATCTCCGGCAATAGGACCAGTTCCTCTTATAAATTTTAAAGTGAGCCCCGGATATTTCACCGCTCTGTTTGTGGTACTCGTTAGGTATACAACACCATCTTTTGTTGGTTTAAACTCTAAGGCGCTACGGTGACTAAGTAATGTGTCTGGGAAAAGCGTCGACACAATAGTCATCCAACTTGTTCGCACAGCGTTGTTTACTTCTTTCTCTTCCAGCGATGTATAGAGACGCGGACCAATAGGACGAATGAGGCCTTCGTCCTTCCAGATCTTTTGTTGCAGCCGTTCGGAGCGAACTTTTGAAGGGTACAAAAGGGGTGGTATAAGTTTTGTGTGCATAACTGCCTCTGTCAATATTTGGTATAATCTTATCATGTTTTGCCAATATTTGGTATTATAGTGGCATATAATGCCATTTTTTAGTCAAAAAGTTGGTTTTATGCCAATATTTGGTTTTAAATTATCAATTTCGCCATTTTTTGGCCAAGTATGCGGGGAAAACCATTTCCATCGAACGTTGCCGTGAGTACTAAAATTAACCTGGCAGCCCTTGGAGATTCTGTAACCGCCAGCGTTCCGCGGAGACGGTAGACTAAGCGGCGATGTTGTTAAACGTCACCTGGTGTTGGGGTAGGCTTCCGCGTTAGTAAGCAATCGCGTTGATATTCACTTCTGCGGCTTTTGTTGCATCAAGCGGTGTAAGTGCATTCCATGTTCCGTTTTTCCAATACCCCGGGACATAAACGCCGCCTGCAGTCATGGAGGAACCGGCGACATATATATCTGTTCCGTATACGAAGATGTTTGTCGCAAATCCATTCTGCGTGGCACTTAGCCTTGAAAGATCCACTCTCGTGCCATTTTTCCAATAAACAGGATTAAAATAGAAAGACGAGTCCGTACTGTAACCTGCGGCGTATACATCGCTCCCAGATATAGTCATTGTATATGCGTAGTGTGAGCTCTTTGTCGCATCAATCGGTGTGAGTGCATTCCAGGTGCCATTTTTCCAGTAACCTGGTACCTGATTATTTGAAGCATTGACACTGTTGCCGCTCACATAAACATCGCTTCCAGAGAGTAAAATCGTCAAGACATCTGAATCCTTAGTCACATCGATGGGAGTAAGACCGGTCCAAACACCATTTTTCCAGTACCCAGCGACCGCAACGTTTGACGAGTTTCTACTTGTTCCAGCGGCATAAATGTCTGATCCTGAAATTGCTAATCCATAGACAAAAGACGCTTTTGTAGCATCCAGCGGAGTGAGTGCCGTCCAGATCCCATTTTTCCAGTATCCAGCGACAGATACATTGGATGCATTCGTACTATATCCTCCAGCATAGACATCAGCCCCAGAGACGACCAGGGAATTCACGCCAGAGTCTTTTGTGGCATCGAGTGGAGTGAGGCCTGTCCAGGTACCGTTTTTCCAAAAACCCGGGACTACTACACTCGACGCATTATCGCACGACCCTCCAACATAGACGTCTGTGCCAGAGAGGGCGATCGAATTCGCCGAAGAATCCATGGTGACATCCATGGGGGTTAGGCCATTCCAGACTCCCGCTTTCCAGTAGCCAGCAACCCTGGTGTTCGATGAATTGCGACTGTACCCGCCCAGGTATACATCAGAAATATTGCCAGAGAACGTTCGGGTTGTCGTAGAATTGCTGCTATCTCCACTATTGCTCTCACTACCTAAAACAACGATGGCAAACGTCTTCGTGTCCGTCGCATTTCCCTTTGTAATGGTCGCCGTTAAAGTAATCTGAGTGGTGCTTGTGACGGGAGTTACAACTGCGTTTCCGCCTTGGATGGTGACGATGAACGTGTTGCTACTCGTCCAGGTGATTGTTGAGCCAGCTGTGCCGGTTGTTGGCAATGTAAATGCTTGAGTAATTGTCGTAGCACTTTCGCCTGTTGCGAAGCCAAACTTACTTTCCGTCAAGTCGCCTTTGTCATTTGCAACGGCAGTTGCATTGATGGTTTCGGAGGTCGGTGAAGGTCTTGCAGAAGTTGATTTTGTCCGTACGGAGAGCTGCGATTTGCAGCCGTAAATCAGCGAACCTATTGCGAAGAGAATGAGGCCTAGTTTCGCCGCGCTAGAGGTGATTTTGGGATTGAATTTCATAGATCCCCTCATATATAGGTATTTATTCACTTGCAGTGAAACGAGCCTACTGCAAGTGAACACATACACCTCCTCGGTTATCGGCATTAACTGGGAAATCTTTAGAAATTCTATGTAAGTTTTTACATAT
>CAZUYQ010000153.1:0-2491 GCA_964624705.1 uncultured Polynucleobacter sp. | reverse complement strand
GCGTGATTGTTGACCTTACAGACGATGGACCCCCATCATTGAGATACTTAAAGGCCCATCCGCCGCCAAAATAACATATCGCGCTCGACGAACCGCAGACAATCAGCTAGGCCGTAGAAATTCATCGCAGCCGACGTCGAACGCTATAACGAACGTTGAGAGCATCTTATTTTATAAAGATTTGCCCTTCTGGACAAATCTTGTCCGTAATCACGCACTCGCCTATGGAACTTGATTTAGCACATGCGTCTAAGGCTAATCTTTCTGCCATCTGGAGACTTGGGTCTGCCCAGACGAATGCACCAGAACGA
Source organism: uncultured Polynucleobacter sp. (assembly GCA_964624705.1). Lineage (GTDB taxonomy): Bacteria > Bdellovibrionota_B > Oligoflexia > Oligoflexales > RGVZ01 > CAMDKS01. Next base: position 2,180 of record CAZUYQ010000153.1, on the reverse strand, counting down.
CCACGCCTTGCTATAACCAAGCATTGGTTTACAGCCCAGTTTACAATGTAGCAATCAGCTTTTCCGCAGTTGATCGCCGCTTGTAAAGACGCTTTTTCAATGGTAGCCCAGTTCCATGATACGCCCACAACGTCGGCCCTAGGAGAGTAAGCAACAGCCTGAAAATGATCATTTTGATTACTAGGGCGATTTAGAAATGGAATGGCAGGTACGGGGTTGCCGCTTCGAATTCCATCAACAAAGGGGGTAAACGTAAAATCCGGACTTACGCAACCTAATTGGATCTCAAATGGAAACGTTATTGGAGTGTTGATCTGTGTGAAAATATAAGCAGTGGCCTGTGATCGCGGAGAGAGAATTAAATTTTTTCCGTCGAATTTCATTGTGATCGAAATTTGCGAAAGATCTTTAATAATTTCAGAATTTAGAGGGCAACTGCTCGTTTCGGCGGAGAAATTTACATTGTTATTTTCAAGTGTGTACTTTCCAGTCGTGAATCTACCACGAGCTCGCTCAAATGAATTACGTGAGCCTAAAATTTGTTGAAACGCATACGTGCCGTCCTCATTAAATGAAATCGTTATTTTAGATCTGAGGTCAAGTAGTCCGACTGATGATTTTAAGTTACTCATTTCAAGAAGCCATTGAGTTCCAGATAGGGCGTCTCTTTTAGCCGAGGGATTTTCGGGGATGATTTGCAGTCGACTTGAAATTAAGTAATTCGTGTCATCCACGCCGATGCTCCATAGGTATTCGTGAAATACTAATCTATGAGCGGATGCTGACGTAGTCAGAATTTTTTCCCAGCGTATCTGGTTAAGATGAATTGATTTACCTGTCGGACTGAATGCGTCATCGACAGTTAAAGCATCTTTCTCGACACCGGATGCATCGTAAAGAATGTTGCTCACTGAATGTACGGGCGTGTTGTTTATGGAACCTTTTAGTTGCGTGAGCGTCGATTTTTCAATGAGCGACAAATTACCGCCCTTTTCAAGCATTTTTATAACGTCGTGGCCTTTTGCCGTAAATTCAGCAGCGATCCAGTCGCCGCCGTGAGGCCCCTCGTTTCCAACCTCAGCAAACCCCGCCGAATGAAACACGACTATTACAAGACCAAAAATAGCTGCTTTCAGCGACATAATAGGCATTATGATTCCTCCGTTAATGGCTCACAGGGTACAACTGAACATTTAGTTGAAATACTTTATTGGAATTACCTTTTTTCTCGAGATCAGCTACTAGTCGCCGACGAAATTCACGGATCTTCTGGGTCGCATAAGGAACAAGGGATTGGTCTAAGGCAAATGTCATCGACGAAAAATCACGAATTTCTATCGGATCGTTTTCTAAAGATTCTTCGGCTTTTTTTAAGAGCTGTTGATGAAAACGTCGTGTCGCAGCAGTGGAAATCTTATTTTCCATGCGTATCGGCATCGATGCCTGTATCATTCGGCCGTCTTTTTCACCAACAAGTGATAAGCGTCTCAAACGGTCCATAATATCGCGCGCTTCTATTGAAGATATGTTTAGTCGCTTCGCAATCCATTTTGATTCATATTTTGCCGTTGGAAGCTCAAGCAAGCTTAACACCGCATAATGACGCCAGTCAGATATCAGCTCGAAGTAATCCAGATCAATCAAATTTGTATCAATATTTTTAGATGAGAAACCATTGTTCTTTAATAGTACGTCGCGTTCATCGGGTGGCATTGCCATCTTATCTGCGAATTTATTGAGGAGTCTGGTGGAAGGATGGCGCTTTCCCGAAAGAACAAGCGACAATGCCGTATGACTCACGCCAATTGTTTTTGCAAATGCACGAAGAGAGTATTTCGGATTTCGTTTAATCCGTCGCATCAGTTCGCGCTCTATTGCAGATACACCCGTCATTCACTCTTCCTCCATTTGAGATTCTTCATATACGTTTGTCAGTATATGAATGCAATTGAAATGTAAACGATGTGGTTACGTAACCAGATCAATACTCTTGATGCTTGTTTTTGGTTACCGGGGAAGGAGTAACCATAAAGATCTGTAATTGCAGATTTAATCGCCTAGATCGCTAGGTACTACAGACGGAAACGTGCTACAGATTGTGTCTATAAACCGAACCAACTGGTTCAAAGTTGGAGTAGGAATGACCATTGCTGATCACCCCCTCCTCAGATCCGGACGGG
>CAZUYQ010000152.1:5702-11235 GCA_964624705.1 uncultured Polynucleobacter sp. | reverse complement strand
ATAAATAAAAACAAGATCTCCCTGTTTCATTTCACGCATGTTATTACGCGCTTCATAGTTGCGAACCCCATCCCATTCGGTCCATCCGCGACGCTTAAAATCATTCTCGAGATCGTCCCACGAAAATGTTGAGGGTTCGGTTTTCATTAACCAATATTTCATGCAGGGAGTATAACAAAAAAGCCGTTGTCCGACACCTTGTGGTAAGGCGTCGGACAACGGGCGGGAACATTGTGCTCAGATGAAGCGCAGCTCAACGAGCCATGCCGCGGGAATGCGCATTGCGACGAACGGTGGGGCCTGAAGCGTAACGTGCGAGTAGGTCTGGCGCGGGATCACTTCTCGCACAGCAGCGAGGTGCTTGAGAAGTATTTGATCGCGATCGTTGAACGACACGACTTCAAGCGTGTCTGGGCCGCCGTCATCGCACTCCGCGTACCCCGCGAGGTACTTGTCGAAAACCTCTCTTCTTCCCGTGCGAATCACCGTCCAACCGAGCACTGTGTCGCCGCGGAGCTCTCGGATAATGTGCATCTGCTCGAGATACAGACACCAGAACGGCAGAAGCATGCCTCGAAGACCATGATGTTCGGCGTATGTTGCCGAAATGAATGCGCTGCCGCAGTCCTCGAGCTGCGAGTGGGACCCTACGAAGGCAGCCCCAACCTGCTTGTCGAAGACCAAAGCTTTGTCAGAGTCCGCCTTCTCCGGTATGCAAACGATCACTCGCCCCTTCCACCGATCCCGAGCACTCCGTACCGCCATATCCCGGCTATCCAAGAAGAAAAGGTTGAACGAGGTGCTAAAACCAAATACGGAATAGAGATGTGCCGAACTTGGAACCTGCACACGCGAAACATCGGTCATGACAATTTTCCTTTACGCGCTATCTATTGCACGCAGTGAATCGAAGCCTATCAAAAATACACCCTTGTGTCAACATAGGGTGTAATGTGATGGATCTAGTTTTTGTTTCGTAAAACGAATTACCGCAGCAAAATAATAGAGTTTTTGTATCTATGTTGAGGCGTCTCTCGCAGACGAAGCCAGCTTGGTGTTTTTCGCGCAGCGCAAAACTGGCGAGTCGAGGGAGAGCGCAGGTCGCCGCAGGAGCGACCTGACGCGTGCGCCGAAATATAGATACAAAAACTCCTCCACAATAAACTGGCGGCGGGCTACTTTCGCGGGTCCGAGTTGGAACCGACTATCATCGCCGTAACAGTGCTTAACTGCCGTGTTCGAAATGGGAACGGGTGTTTCCACTGCACTTGAAGCCACCAATTTGCTGGGGAGGAGTTCTTTAACTTCTCTATTTGGTTTGATGATTACATGGTAAAGGACAATTTAAGCTAACAACTTTGACAACAAACATCTCTTGGATGCTTCAATGTAAGGTCGTGCTCGTTCTATTAGTACCGGTCAGCTGAATGTATTGCTACACTTACACTTCCGGCCTATCAACCAGGTAGTCTCCCTGGGAACTGATAACGAATATTAATCTTGAGGACGGTTTCACGCTTAGATGCTTTCAGCGTTTATCCGTGCCGAACGTAGCTACCCGGCGTTTGCCCCTGGTGGGACAACCGGTACACTAGAGGTTCGTTGATCTCGGTCCTCTCGTACTAAAGACCAGCCCTCTCAATATTCAACGCCCGTGGTAGATAGGAGACCGAACTGTCTCACGACGTTCTGAACCCAGCTCGCGTACCGCTTTAATTGGCGAACAGCCAAACCCTTGGGACCTTCTCCAGCCCCAGGATGCGATGAGCCGACATCGTACATAATTCCCTAGTTTCTTAGGGGGTAGACTATATCTTCATCTTGCTCTGGATGACAGCTTCTAACACTAACTGTGTTTCGATGCATAATCTCAGTTTGACGTAGCAAGAGTCTGCGTGTTAATCAGTGCACTGTGCAAAGATTCTCTCCTTTCGGATCAGTCGTTACGGGGTCAACCATTTTATTGGCGACTTCCCACGGGGTTGCCGGGTGAAACGGGCGTTTCACTGACGGGTTCTCCGTTATAAGCAGATTTTATTGTTTTCTCTCTATCTATTATATATTTAATTTAAACGAAAAGACGTTGGATAAACATCACTGTTTATGCACCCCGATATGTTAAGGTGCCAAACCGGGTCGTCGATGTGGACTCTTGGACCCGATCAGCCTGTTATCCCCGGCGTAACTTTTATCCGTTGAGCGATAGTCCACCCACATGGAACTATCGGATCACTATCACCTGCTTTCGCATCTGCTCGACGTGTCAGTCTTGCAGTTAAGCTCTCTTGTGCGATTACACTATCAGCTTGATTTCCATCCAAGCCTAGAGAACCTTTGCGCGCCTCCGTTACTTTTTAGGAGGCTCCCGCCCCAGGCAAACTACCCACCAGTCACTGTCTCTCCACCCAGATTCATGGGCGGGGATCAAGAATACACATAGCGTAAGGGCGGTGTCTCATTGGTCCCTTGCGGGTCCCGCCTACGCTGAACATACGAAACGTATATCCAATGACAAGTTATAGTAAAGCTTCATGGGGTCTTTTCGTCTAACCACGGGTAAAGGGCATCTTCACCCCTCTTGCAATTTCGCCGAGTCCCTCGTTGAGACAGTTAACAGATCGTTATGCCATTCGTGCGGGTCTGAACTTACCAGACAAGGAATTTCGCTACCTTAGGACCGTTATAGTTACGGCCGGCGTTCATCCGTGCTTCAGCTCAAAGCTTCACCTTGCGGCTAACCTCTTACTTTAACATTCGGACACTGGCCAGGCATCGGCCCATATACATCACCTTTCGGTTTCGCATGGACCTGTGTTTTAGGTAAACAGTCGCCTGTTATCTTTCGCTGCGCCCCGACTTGCGTCGGGGAAGGCTTATCCCGAAGTTACGCCTACTTTTTTGCCTAGTTCCTAAACGAGGGTTCTCTCGTACACCTTGGCATATTCATGCCCAACCACCTGTGTCGGTTTACGGTACGGTTACGATAATTTCAACGTGCTATATGCTTTTCTAGGCATTTCCTTAACCCAACTCGGATCCATCCGAAGACTTCACCTCGATCTTGCGAAACGGTCATAACCAAATACCGCTTGCATCTCGGAAATACGCACATATAGGACTCCACTATCATAGTGCAGGAATATTAACCTGCTCTTCCATCGCCTACGCCTTTCGGCCTGAGCTTAGGATCGACTAACCCTGGGACGATTCGCGTTGCCCAGGAAACCTTGGTTTTACGGTGCGGGTGATTCTCACACCCGTTTCTGCTACTTATGCCAACATTCTCACTTCCATCCGCTCCACCAGCCCTCACGGGTCCAGCTTCACTGCAGAATGGAACGCTCCTCTACCACGTACATCGGACGGATCCAATGTACATCCCTAACTTCGGTACTATACTTAGCCCCGGTATATTTTCAGCGCCCTGCGGCTCGACCAGTGAGCTGTTACGCTTTCTTTGAATGATGGCTGCTTCTAAGCCAACATCCTGGTTGTCTAAGCTACAAGACCACTTTTTACACTTAGTATAGATTTGGGGACCTTAGTTGAGGGTCTGGGCTGTTTCCCTTTTGACGATGGAGCTTAGCCCCCACCGTCTGACTCCCGAGTTGTTAACCATTGGCATTCGGAGTTTGGTTGAAAACAGTAGGGTTGCCCCCCTGTTTTCATTCAGTAGCTCTACCTCCAATGGGAATACTCGAGGCCATCCCTAAAGATGTTTCGAGGAGAACCAGCTATCACGGTGTTCGATTGGAATTTCTCCCCTACCCACAGCTCATCCGCCAGTTTTGCACAGCTGGTCGGTTCGGCCCTCCTGTTTTATTTCTAAAACACTCAGCCTGGCCATGGGTCGCTCACACCGTTTCGGGTATTATCGCTGCTACAAACGGACTATTAATCCTCGCTTTCACTGTGGCTCCACCCCAGAGGGGCTTAACCTGCAACAGTCGATAAACTCGTTGGCTCATTCTTCAATAGGCACGCCGTCACCCGGCATTTCGCTTACGCGCGCTTGGGCTCCGATTCTTTCTAAGTGTACGGTTTCAGAAACTATTTCATCGCCCTCCCGGGCTGCTTTTCACCTTTCCCTCGCGGTACTTGTTCACTATCGCTCAAATACAGTATTTAGCCTTAGAACATAGTCGTCCTAGTTTCAAACGGGATTTCACGTGTCCCGCCCTACTTGGGAGCGCTTATCATATGGTCTGAAATATTTTGAATACGGGGCTATCACCCGCTATGGCCGAGCTTTCCAGCTCGTTCTTCTATACTCCAGCTCGCATATGGAAAACATATAGGCGTTTTCACAAAGCGTCCCGCAACCCGCACATCGCATCGGCCTACACCTTTCCTGAAGTCATGATCGTCCGAAGACTACCCTTACCTTCATTCGCTAGATGTGCGTTTAGGCTGTTCCCATTTCGTTCGCCACTACTCTGGGAATCTCTGTTGATTTATTTTCCTCTAGGTACTGAGATGTTTCACTTCCCTAGGTTGTCCTCCAGCAGCTATGTATTCACTGCAGGATACGCTGACTCGCGTCAACGTGGGTTTCCCCATTCGGATACTTCCGGATCAAAGGTTGTTTGCGACCTCCCCGAAATTTTCGCCCGCTACGGCGCCCTTCATCGTCTGTATTTAGCAAGGCATCCACCGTACACCCTTAGTGCACGTTACTTACATTGAAGCACCAAGACATGCTTGATGCTTCATCTTACAAATTGCTTTCGAAATTGATTTCGAAAGGCTTAAATTGCCCTTTACCATGTAATCATCTTTTATTGTAAAAGTTCGTTGTCGCACTCTCCACTCGTTAGAAACAAAATGTCCGCCTTGTGAGCGGACCAGAGGTAGGTGTTTTGTGAGGGCTGACAAGCACCTCGACCTACGTGGCAATCAACATGATTCAATTGAGAGTGAGACTATGTTATATCGCCACGAAATCTTTGTCAAGGGGTGTCAAATGGGGATAAATATTCGTGTCAAATCTATGGCTTAAAATAGGGTCCAAATTAATATGCAATAGCCTGCCTGACATATAATTGATATCATGAATTCATGTTCACTATTATTGCACTCGGAAAATTAAAAGATGCGTGGCGCGAAATTGCTGAAATGTACATCATGCGTCTCGGACCATACTTGCCTATTAAGGTTGTTGAGATTGCTGAAATTCCATTTGGAAAAAACGACGAGCCAGAACGAATCAAAAAACAAGAAGCAGGATTGCTCATTAAATATTTAAAACCAGATGCACATATAATTGTATTGCATCCTGATGCAAAATCACCGTCGACAAAAAAATTTGCAGAACAACTCGAGGGGTGGCGACGAAAGCGAGAAATTATTTTTATAATTGGTGGACCCCACGGTCTACACGAATCAATTCTTGAAAAAGCAAACGAACAGCTTTCGCTGTCCCCACTTACATTTACACATCAAATGACGCGCGCGATTTTACTTGAACAATTATATCGCAGCATTATGCGCGAAAAAGGGAAATACGATTACTAAAAATTGAACATTTTAAATG
>CAZUYQ010000152.1:0-5602 GCA_964624705.1 uncultured Polynucleobacter sp. | reverse complement strand
TGGGTAAGGAGAGACTCGAACTCTCAACCCTTGCGGGACTAGCTCCTAAGGCTAGCGCGTATACCAATTCCGCCACTTACCCGAACACACGCATAATAGCGACGATCGTAAGAAAAAACAAGTACTCCTGAATTGACAATCTTGTACTATAACCATAACATAGCAAGAACCTATGGGAGGGCGTGATGAAGAATCTGAGAGTCTACCCATTAAGAATCATCAGCGCTGAATACATCAACGCAGCTGATACAAACCCCACACCACTTGCCGACTACTTTGTTATTGTAACCTATTACGAAAAACACAAATCGTACATGGTTTGGGCAGAACCTGATCATAATCAGGCAGCAAAAAGACTTGCACGACTCCGGCGCCATGTCGACTCAAGAAATTTCGACGATACTGTCGAAATACTCGAAAGAAGTCACCTTCCAGTCAATAGGCCCCATCTTAAACCGTACAAAGTTGGTGGGATGTTTGCTATGCTCTACGCACACCAGATTGAAATTTGTGCAGCTCTCAGAGAAGAAGTTGCTCGGATAAATCGTCCAAAAGAGATCGTCTTTGATCCTGATAGCCCACCAAACTAGAACTACTAACTGTCCCCAGACAAATCGCGAATCTGGGGACGCTATCTAAATCACTCGAACCGAGTGATTTTATTTTTCCACCGTTTATTCACCATTGACACTGATTTAAATCTGAGGCACCCGGTGGAAATGTAATAACACATTTATATGATTATTCCATATCTGCTGAGCCTGCTTTTATTTGCTGCACCAAGTCTAAGTACAGCCGCGTCACCATCAGTTATCATCGAGTCAGCCGAAATTGGTTCGCCGAATGCTCAGGATGAATATATCGTTCTAAGAAACGCAAGTGCCTCGCCGATAGACATTTCAAAGTGGTCAATTCAAGCCCGCACAAATGGAAGCACGTCGGTACAAAAAAAGAATTTTAATCCAGAAACAATCATTCAACCCGACGAACGTTATCGTATCGCGCACGCAAATGGTCGTTTTGCTGCAACAGCCAACATGACATACACAACGCTCAGCCTTGTTGAAAAAGGAGGGGTTCTTGGACTATTCAACTCAACTTCCTATGCATCAACATTCGAAGAAGCATCCCTTGTTAGTTCGTATAATTACAATTTACAAGCAGAGCAAAAAACACCGACCTCAACTGAGGCCTCCGCGCAGCCATCCCCGCCCGCGGCCCCAAACACAAAAGCCGTGACACAATCCCCTGAATATATAGGAGAGGTTTCTCGTGTTCCAAAAATTTGGCCAGTAAGACTCAGCGAACTTCTTCCCAACCCCGCGCTTGGCGACGAATACGTCGAAATCGAAAACACCAGTGGCGAAGGTGTTGATGTGTCAGGATTATGGATCAAGGATGCGTCAGGTGCATCATACGCCCTCGGAAGTCGTGGAGAAAATACCGTTTTAGGGGCATATGAATTCAGAATTTGGCCCCGATCTCAAACGCGCATCGCGCTCAACAACACCGATGGCGACATTGTCATTCTTTCCGACCAATCAAACGCGTTTGCTGACGAAATCTACTATCCAAATGATGCGCTTCCTGGAAATGCCTATGCCCGCCTTGGCAAAAGCTGGCTCTGGACCACACACCCAACACCATCAGCAAAGAATTATATTTCGCCGCAGCAAACTCCCCCATATGCGCGCGCCGAAATTCCAAGCAAACCACTTCTCATTCACGAATCGTTTTCGGTTTCAGCTGCCGACTCAACAGATCTCAATGATTATATTGTCTCCTATGTATGGGATTTTGGTGACGGAAAGAATTTGTCCGGCATCAACCAAACATACAAATACACCGCAACCGGAACATATACCATCTCTCTACTGATCACAGATTCGTTTGGTGCAACCAGCACTGTTTCGAGAGCGATAACTGTTGTCGAACCTGAAAAAACACAACCAAAAATATCAATCTCAGCTGCAGGAGTTTTACTATCCAAAACATCGACTAAAAATGCTGTTGCGCCCGTACCCCAGTATTCCGGAACTGTACAAATACCGCCTGGCATCATAGGTCGACGAAAATTTGTCGTAAACGGACGAACTGTCGAATTTACAACAGACAGAAAAGAGCTTCCACTCCTGCACCGCGGCAGCATCGTTAGTTTTAGCGGTCATGAAGTATTTAAATCCGACAGGCTCATACTCCAAATCACAGCGCGTGATGTAATCAAAGTTGCAGCGATGACAACTGCCCCGCCCTACACGTTTTTAAATGGAACAGTCGCTGCAGTCGATAAAACATCGTTCTTCCTCGCAACAACGAGTACTGATTATCTCGTACAAAGCGGTCTTCGTTACTCAAATAACAGTCGAGTAGAGGTTGGTGACAACGTAACTCTATCCGGAGTTCTTCTCACAGACGACGCAGAACATCTAACAATCGTAGTTCCGACGCAGCAACAATTGATACTCAGTTCGAAAGCCTCAAAAAAAGCCGAACTCCCAAATTCGTTTTACAACATACTTATTTTGGCATGCACAACAGGCTCTCTGATTGCACTTCACTTATTTCTAACTAAATACGGAAAAAACTATGCACCAACTCGCACTTCAGAATATCTACGAAGCTCATTCCAAAAATTTCGTTCCCTACCAAAACAAATTACAGATTATATCCAAGCTCGCTAAGCACTTGCGACGTTTTCTTAAACGTTTTATGTTCCTTGCAAAGCAATTGATACTCTTTAGATTCAAGCAGGTCACGTTCAATAAGAGGACTAACACCCGTTACAAAAACCCGTTTCCCTTTTGATTTATTTATCTCGATAATTTCATCAAGCGCCTCGATCCCATCAATATCGATAAAATACAGTTCGCGTAAACGAATAATGATATTCTCAAAATTATTGAGTTCCGACTCAAACCGATGAACATGAGCGGCGGCATTAAAATACGCAAGCTGCCCCTTGATCGAATAAACAAGCGTCTGTGACTCACCAAGTTTATGCACACTTTCATCCTCAAAAAGTTGAATAACGGATTTCTTGTTTTTATCGTTGACCAAAAGTTCAAACTGCCCGCGCGTTAATTTATCAACAAACAAAATCAGTGCCGCTGCCGTTCCAAACAAAATACCGAAGATTGGATCAACATAAAATGTAATTCCAGCAACGACAAGAGAAAGAATAAATTCCTTATGATCAAAATTAAACATTCTTCTAAAATGTGCAACTTCGACCATACGAACTGCAGTGAAAACCAGGATTGCTGCGATTACAGCAAGTGGAATGAATTTGAAAGCTCCAAAAAACAGGAACGATATGAGCATAATACCTACCGCACTAATCGTGCCAGAAAATTTACTTGTTGACCCACTTCGCACGTTAAGCGATGTTCTCGCAAGTGCCGCTGTTGCAGGCAAACCACCACACGCACCACTCACCATATTTGCAAGACCAAGGCCAAGCATCTCTTTGCGCTTGTCATGCTTAGTATGTGTCATTGCATCCGCAATCTTTGCGGATAGCATTGTTTCCAAAATAGCAATAAGCGCAACGGCAAAGGCAGGCAGCAACATTCCCTGGTTAAACGTCCAGTGTTCAGCTTGAAAAAGCGTCATCGAAAGTTCGCCAAACTTCATTTGAAGTGTTTGAAGCTGAATCGGAATTGCCTGAATCGACGATGCGTATCCAAGTAAAATTCCAAACGGTGTTAATGCAATGACAGCAGGTACACGTGGAATGTATTTCAAAAACGCAAACAAAAGACCCAAAAACACCACAAAAACCAAAAGCGTCATTGGATCACTTTGGCCGATATGTCGAAATGTCTCAGCAACATTATCAAACAATCGTTCGTGTTTAACTGGATTTACAATTCCCGTTGCAAAATTAAGCTGGTTGAGTGCGATGATAATTGCAACACCCAGCGTAAACCCGTGAATCGCGCTCGCTGGAACAAATACGAGATATCGTTCAAGCTTAAGAAAATAAGCAAGCAAAATAAAAACACCCGCAATTACAGCGATAATCGATAATTGACCCGGCCCATGAATAATTGCATATGTTGCAAGAATTCCAGAGAGCGCCCCTGTTGGGCCAACAATATTAAAATTACTTCCGCCAAAAATTGATGCAAAAAGTCCTGCCCAAATTGCCGTAATTATTCCATCAACCGGACTAGCCCCAGACGCAACCGCGAGTGAAATCGACAGTGGAATTGACACGAGCGCAACCGTTAACCCTGATTTCCAGTTGTTTTTTAAATTTTCAAATACACGCATAAAGATCAGTTGAATATCTTAAGAGCAATAATCGTACCACTCTACAGAAAAATAACAAGGATAAGTTTATGGGGTCGCCGATCGCTTCACGCCCGTTCGACTCTCACATACCAATTCCAAAGTAAAAAGCTCACCCACTTTTCTATTTGATATGCGAGGGAGTCGCCATGGGCTTTGCCCATGGTCCGGGGCAGTCGGAATTGCCGACTGGCAATTCCTTTATGCCCGTTCGACTCTCACATACCAATTCCAAAGTAAAAAGCTCACCTGACGGTGAGCTTTTTACTTTGGAGCGGGCAGGGGGAGTCGAACCCCCCTCTGCTGCTTGGAAGGCAGCCATAATAGCCGCTATACGATGCCCGCTTGTGGGAACAGTGTACTGAATGTCTAAAAAATTTGCAAGATAAAAAAATCCCACTGCATTTTCCTTCGAAATGAGTGGGGGTTAAATTGGATCTTCAGGACAAACCACCTTCGCTAAGATGGGTCCTGCAGAGCCACTAGTTGTCTTCTTCTTTTGGCAAGTCGAGCCTTCTTCAGCGCATCTCTCTTAAGAATCCTTCGCTCAGGGTCCATTTCGAGAGTTTGAATCAGTCGCAGTTCCTTGTCGACATAGCTCAAGGAGTAGCGAGGACCTGTCATTCCTTGCGGATAAATCTCGTGGTGGCGACCTTCTGTGAACAAAAGCAGTCCATCGAAACAGATGTGCTTTCGGCCACGAGCACCATTCACGCAACGAGCGACCGCGAGACTAAGCGGAACAGTCTCTTTTGGAATCGGAAGCGCTTTCCATGCGCGCCTCTTGTTTTTCCTCTTGGGCGGCACACACTGCCAACCACCAGCACCATCAGACTCAGCCCCATTCGGAAGTCGCAGATCAATGCGAACAAGTACGCCCGCAATCTTGTCTGGTGTCTGAGGCAACGTGCAAATCAAAAACTGCGACCCCGAAATCGTATCCAACTGGTCGACATCGTACTGAGTACCGTCAACCCTCTCCAGGGTCACATAACGAAGAATATTCCTTCCGCTGCTCTTACCCCGACTAACTGCTCCAATGATTGGGATTTTGATCTTCCCACCTCCCAAACCAACAATGTGACGCTTACTATCCTCGTCCCACCGTGCGTGAATGCCACGAATCGCCTTTAGATGCCCGAGTGCATCTGCAAGACGTATGGTAACCGCTTCAAAAGCAGTTTCCATGCCTGCCTCCTTAAATCGAGTGAGCCAAAGCTCGCAGCGATATTATCACGTCAATTTTGAAATCACAACACCCTCTCTTGCAAGGATTTCTCTTTGGTGATAATCTAGTAGCACTTCGGAG
>CAZUYQ010000151.1:0-11281 GCA_964624705.1 uncultured Polynucleobacter sp. | reverse complement strand
CCTAAAGTCATGACATGTGGCTGGCTTGTGGTGACACGTGGATCACTTATGGGGCAGGACTTTCGTCTCGTGAACGGCAGCAACAGGATTGGCTCCGATACCGGCCTAGAAATTTCTATCGCGGATCAGAACTTCATTAAAGAAGCGGTGGTCTTGGACTGCTCTCAGCAAAAAGGCTGTGTGGTGAAGTCTATTAGCGAAGGAAGAGCTGTGAAAGTAAATGGTGGAGTAAGCGATATTGGTAAGGTTTTGCGGGATTCAGATTTGTTAGCGGTTGATCATTTGGAGATGCTAGTCAAGTGGTACTAAATATCTTAAGCCTCTGTCTTTTCTTAATAAGTACTACGCTGTTTGCAAACAGCGTTAGTAAAGAAGCACCACGTGCAAATGGTGAGATAGAGCGTGTGATTGAAATTAGTGGAGTCGAGCACAAAGCAGATCATAGAATTCGAATTTTTATGAGCGCTACGGAGCGTGCTAATGGGATTCGTTTCCCTATTAGTACAATCGAACGAAACATGGTCAAAGTTCATTTTACAAATACGTCAACTGCGCCGGCAGATGCAATCTCCCTATCGATTCTGGGGAGTCAATCCAGTGATGTCAAAAGAGCGATGTTCGTTGCCTTTGATCTAGATCGTACCTTGACGGCTCGTGCATTAACTGAGGTTAAAGATCGAGTCTCGGAACTCGTTGCGGATTTGCCAGCTCAGTACTTGACGCTTACAGCGATGGCTCAAGGCAGTGCAAGGATCATCGCCGATGCGACGCCAGAGAATAGTGATAATATCAATCGGATTCAGCAGCAGATCGCAGCGCTTGCTCCTGAAGGAGACGGCCCTGTCCTCACTGATACGCTTTGCGTTGCTGCGGAACGTTTCCACGCATGGGATTTGAATGGCTTTAAAAGTGGAGATCAAAAGGTTTTAATTATTGTTGCTCCAAATGGCGATTCGCCTGTTTCAGAACGATTTAGAGGAGAAAACTGTTGGAGAAGTTTGATTGAACAGAAAGTCAGGGTATTTCAGATTGCATACGGTAAACCGGAACGCAAACCAGCGTTCGATTTAGCTGCCGTGGCCCCGGATTCTGGAGGGTATGTTCATTCTGTGAGTGGGCCCTTGGACATATTGGCTGCTGTAAAGAATGTAATCGCCAATTTAAGAAATGAATATATTCTGGATGTTGACGCTCCTGATATCTCTCTCGAAGATCAACCCTTAGAACTATCGGTAAAAGTCACTTATCACGATACAGCTATATCGAGTCCGATTCACAATGTTGGTTTTATTATACCGACACTAGGACAGGTATTTAGTTCCAATAAAAAACAAACGAAAATGGAACAAGAGCCAAACGTTGACCATACTTCTGAGATAGAGTCTGCTCGTAAAGAGCGTTTCCTAATGATTGTGCTTCTGATCGTTATCTGTATTGCGATTATTATCAATACATTCAGCATTGTTCGAAAGAGGTTGAAAACCACAGACTGCAATACATGCGGAGCAAGGGTGAAAAAAGATCATTCCAATTGTGCCTTCCGTAAACCTGATTGTATCGCACGTCTTGTGTTTGTTAGCGGACGGTATGCGGGGATGACATTTCCATTGATGCGTGGGTCAAATCGACTTTCCGCTTTTGCGCAGTCGGGAGTCGTTCTGCCAAGGGGTGGGGTGAGTTGGTTCAATCATGGAACGATTGTTGTTGACGGATTTAAAGCAGCCTACACCCCTAAGAAGCAAGGCCGAGATTCTATCAACGGCTGGCCAGTTCACGAGACGAGACTGTTAGGAATTGGACACGTGCTAAAGATTGGTAAGCATCAGTTACGTTTTGAAGTTAAACCGCAGGCGGCAGGAAAATAGACAGGAAGGGATCAGCATTGAGTCGACGTGTAACTTTAAAATTTAAGACGGGCCCACTTTCGGGTCGATCCTACTCCCTAGGTCCTGGAGAGTATTTCTTTATTGGCAGCGGAGAAAAGTGCGCTGTTCGTGTCATTGACGATCCACTTGTTGAACCGACTCATGCCGCTGTTTACTATGACCCTAGTGGAAAAGTTCTTTTTAAAGATATGGGTACAAAATCTGGCACGTTTATTAATGGCCGCAGGATTGAGAAGTCGGTAGCTCTGAAAGCTGGTGATCGAGTCACTGTTGGACAATTCAGTACCTTTCAAAGCAGTTGGTGGAATGCTTTACAAGCTACCCGGCTGACCCGTTTTTCTGGTATTCGGGTGGGTGGAGATGCTAGCAGTTCAAATAGTGCAAGTAACAAAACAAAACTTATTATTGCTTCCATGGTTGCCTTAAGTTTATTAGTTGGAACATCCTGGGTTGCGAGTGGGTGGTGGAATAGTCATGATACCATTATTGTTTTAGATGATGATGATCGTGATATGCGTTCAGGTTCAGAACATCAGAATAGACAAAAAGATCGCGGTATTTTCTCAGGAGCATTGAGCGCCAAACTTTTTGGTGCCAAGTCGAAACGGCCGGGAAAAATGTCGATTGAGATTACTCCCGAACGTCAATTTATTTGGGATGAGATCGTTGCGATCTCTAGACGATTTGGTGATCCGCCTCCGAGTGCTATGGACCCCGGGTTTATTCGAGAAGTAGAGAAATCGATTGAAAGATTTACAAAACATGCACAGCATAAAGAATTGCTAGCGCGCAAGGCCGAATATTGGCCTGTTATTGAAAAGGCTCTGGTTTCGAAGGGCCTGCCAGCAGAACTTGGTTACATCGTCTGGGTCGAATCTAATTTTAAGACGGATGCAAGGAGCGGGGTCGGTGCTCTTGGTTTATGGCAGTTTATGCCGGAAACTGGAGCGGAGTATGGCTTAAAGGTGAATGGAAAATTTGATGAGCGAATGGATCCCGAGAAATCGAGTGATGCTGCTGCGGACTATTTCACGAGCTTACTGAGGATGTTTGGTACCGAGCGCTACCTTCTAGCGATGGCATCCTATAATACTGGCCAGAATCGCGTGAAGCGATATCAAATCGCCTCCACTGTTCATAAAGAACATACGAGTGATTTCTGGCAGATTAGATTTCGACTACCCAAAGAGACCGCCGACTATGTGCCGAGAGTTATCGCCGCCATTATTATCGGTCGAAATCCAGGACGTTATGACGTTGGGCATTAAACGATATTGGGATTTTCATGGACTATCGTTATTTAGATGCATTTAGAGAAGCAGCAAGGCTTGGAAGTTTTTCTAAAGCCGCCGATGAATTGCGAATTGCTCCCTCAGCTCTTACAAGACAAATTCAACTATTTGAAGAGTCGGTGGGTCAGGAATGTTTCATTCGGGCGGGTCGAACCGTGCGTTTAACAACATATGGAGCTAGCCTCTACGGACAAATTACATTGTTTGAGAAGCAAATTACTGAAATAGATCAGACTTCGAATCTGCTTCGTATCGGCTGCTTGCAAAGCGTTTTTGAAAGCTCTTTAGCCTCGATTGTTGCAAAGCTCCCCCATAAAATCGCAAGTGAGATTCATATCGATATTGGTAGTCCAAACCATATTCAAGATCTTATTTTGCAAGGAAAAGTGGACGTTAGCTTGAGTACATTAAGTTTGAATTCTGAAGGATTTAAATCAGAGAAGATTTTTTCTGAGAAGCTTATGTTGGTTTCTCAGAATAAAGGTTGGTTGAGCTCGCCTGTTGAAGCTAACTGGATTATTTACACACCTTTAGAAAAGGCGTGGAGCCGAGTGACGTCGAAGCAGCGACTGAAATCATTTCAGACAATACGTACAAATTCACTGAATGCCGCGATTGATCTTGCAAGCTTAGGTGCTGGAATTACTATTATCCCAGACGGGCCTAATCTAAGACGACGTGGCTTTCATAAGAAAGAGTTACTTAGACATGCGGCAGACGATATTTATTTTAGTTATCCTGCCTATCGGACTCTACCACCACACATCGCAGAACTTCAGAAACTTCTACTATTGATTGGCTCGCGTTCTAAGGTTTAACGCATTTGGCTTTTAAATACTTATGCATATCGGAGCCGTTATTATAAAGCTCCGCTATCTCAAGTGGAGTTTGATTGTGTTTGTTTTTAAGATAACAATCAGCTTTGTGATCCACCAATAATTTGATGCTGCTAAAACTATTCACGATGACCGCAAGATGCAGCGCGGATTGCTGATCGAGTGGCTCTACCGTTTGGATATTTGCACCACGCTCGACGAGCTTAGCGATGTTGGCATCTTGCTTAGCCCAAATAGCGCGGTGAAGAGGTGTTTGACCACTGGCATCAGTAAAGTCATAAGACGACAAGCTTTCGAGGGCCAGGTCAAAGATGACTTTTTGGGATTGCTGAATACCTATAAAAATATCGGATTCGGGCCTCGATGAAATGATCTTTAGGTCTGGTTTGGAAGTTTGTAGTGAATCGAGTTGCTTGACCTCCATCATCGTTAGATCAAGTTTAAGAGTGACAAGAGATTTCAGTGATTGCAGCGGTAGCAGTGAGGTTTGTGGATTACCGGTCAAATCTAGATTTTTTAACTTCTGTGCAGCGGTGAGAATGCTTGCATCAACAAAATATGCGTTTGATAGGTCTAGGTCTTCTGCGGAGGCGAGAGATGTTAGCAGTTCGTCACATGTTGATGCATTCAGCTTTTTCATCAGTATATGAAATGTTTGAGACTGTAACTCGTTTGCGGGTTGTTTACATGCATTGATGATAACGTCGGGTTCGTTGGATCCGACGACCGTTTGGTCGTAGCAATGCTGCGCTGCACCTGGAATTTCAATGTTAGAATCGCGACTAATCCAGCAAATGTTTGGACGCACGAGGCCGTAGAAGGCACCAATTTCGCCCTTGCCCGATGTGATGCCCATCAGCCTTTGCGACCCATCACGCATGATAGCAAATGCAGGACCACCGCTGTCACCGTTACTTGCGCCTTTGCTGCGTGTTCCGACGTCCATAATATACCGAGTTGTGCTATTGACCTCGACATCGACTTGATACTTGGTCCCTGCTGTACAGTTAATATTCTGATCACGACATCCATAGCCAATAAGACGAAGTTTCTGTCCTTGTTGTTCGATTGCGAGCACGTCCGCAAAGTTCAGTGCCGGAGGAACGATGTGCTTCGTCATATTTAAAATGGGTTTTTCTAAAACCAGGTACGCAATGTCAGCGTCGGATTTGCCGGTTCGGGTGCCAGTGTAGTTCGGCGAAATTTTACCCCTTGCGATTGCCAACAATTCGGCCTGTTCGAAGTGATGGCGGTCACTCCCTTCGCCGAGAGCAACCTTGAGATTCTTTTCATAAGGGGTGCGACCATCGAGGCAGTGAGCTGCCGTAAGAATTAGGGTGTCTGAAATGAGGACGCCTGTGCAAACGAAGTCGCCATTTGCAAAGGCGATGGCTACCACATGGGCGGCTTCGCCTGGTGGGGTGGGATTGCCCTCTAAGATTTTTAGGGTGGAGTTGCTTTGATGACAGGAGTTCAACAGCAAACCTGCAAGAAACATAACAATGGCAACTGCGGATAAAGGTTGGCGACTCTGCATGAGCATCTCCGATTTTTAATTTTAGGTGGTATTGATATACATTAAATTTTTGCTTTATCAATATATATAAATTTAATGTTTTTAATAATAATATTGATTTTGTAATAGAATATTGGTATACCTAGGTGCAAGGATCAGTTCTGGTCCGATTGTTGTGCTAAGTATCTAAAACCATTGAAACTCTGGTGGATCCCATGCTGATTTCGGGACGATGGATGGTAGTGCTATGTCTAGTTTCTGGGCTGCTGGTGGGGGAAATGGCTTACGCCCTGCCGACTCAGCCCCAGGCGGATCTTAACCGTGACGCGGCCATTGCTGCAGAACAGCAGAAGGCCTTTGGGCTTTCTGCCAGTCCCCGGCTCTTGCCGGACAATAACTGGTTTATTGAAAATGATAATGGTCGGAACCAGGGTTTGACTGACCCCATGCAGGGCCGCTGGGCAAAAGACCCCTACGCACTCCCTGGGCGTAAAGTAAAAGGCCAGCCTCAGAGACGCTGAGAGCTGACCATCTTTTGAAAAAGCTTTAAACTGCCCTACTTAAGTGTGTTTACAACATGTTTTTCTCAATAAATATTAAATGCTTATAGCTTTTAACATCCAACTCAAATGGTCAATGCGTGACGTGTATTGTTAAGTTGTTAGATTTCCAGCCTTATTTAGCTCTTTGGAATGCGGTCAAAAAACATAAACACATTTAAGTAGGTCAGTTTAAAAAAGCTTTATTAAAATTATTCGAATGTGATCGTCAAGTCATCGGGAGTCGACAGAAGGATCTGTGGATTCGCCTGACTTGGCGATACGACGTTTAGCTTGCCATGGGCCTTCACTTTTAGACGTGGATTGTGAAGTTTGTTACGGCCATTTGTGACGGACTCTTTATGAGCATCCCACGCATCTGCTAATTTCTTTCTGATCGCTTGGAATACTTCCGGATCATCAAAATTGACCAGTGTGTAAGTCATTTGCACTTGGTCTTCGTCTTTTTGAAGCAATGCAAACACATCAAAAACAATATCTGGACTCTTGGGAAACTTTACTAGGGTGCCGGTCAAAGTTGCCTCTGTATTATGTAAGGCCGCAATGGGAGCGAGGACTTCCACTGCTTTGTCTACGGTAGTATCAAGTTCTAAGTGCGAGGGACGATTCGGTGCATCAGCAACGATGTAGTGAACACGAATTTTATCGCCACGAAATAAGCCTTCGTTCTTCCCGGAAATACCAACGATTGGAATAATCATATCTTTGTATTCACATACAATCATCGAGCCGTCGAGGGCTGCGAAGTGGACGCGGCCGATGAAGCTAGTCGCATTCACTAAGTCCTCTGGAATCTTTGCCTCGTATTCGTATGGATCGACTGGTTCGCCGCCACCGCCATCCCAACGATTTAAAACCGTGAGTTCAGTCACATAAATATGTTTTTGAGGAGCGCCATTATTGATGAACTTACCTTTGATGGTAATCTTATCGTGGCGTTTAAGTGTCCCTAAAGTTGCTAGCACGTTGGGAATATGTGAAATCATTGGAAACTGTGCATAATGAAAAAAATCACTTTCGCGATAAACAAAAACGCCATAACTTCCCAGTCGGCCGTGAACCCAACCTGTAACGCCTGTTGTCGTCAATGCTTTTTCAAAAGCAACGATATCGATCCCAGGATTTGTCGGATCTTCTGGATGAGAAGGGTCTTCGCCTTCGGTCATCGCGGCCATTGATGTTATAGGTATAAGTGCGATCGCTAAAAATAGAATTCTAATGAGACGGGACAGCATATTTTGTGCCTTTCATCGAAGTTTGGGACATAGCGGAAGCCTAGTCAGATGGTCGTATTTGTCAATTGTTTTTGCTTTTATGAAATGTCGAATCTTTCTAAACTCTGATACTCTAGTGATACTCTAGATTAGGTGTTCTAAAAGAAATTGAGGTGTTTTTATGTGGCCTCTAGGAAATATTGATATCGGCATTGACCTTGGCACGTCGAAATTTTCGGTTTGTGTCAAAGGTGAAGGCGTTATTGCGACTGAATCTGCTTACATTGCTTATCAAGGTGAACAATTGCGAGCCAACACAATTGTGGCAGTTGGCAATGCTGCAGAAGCTTTGGTGGGAAGATGCCCTAAGGGTGTGCAGGTCATGAGTCCAATGAAAGACGGCGTGATTATCGATGCGACCGTTGCCAGTTTGCTTTTGAAACAATTAATGAAGCAAACAGGTCTTGCACGCCATTTACCGCGTCGTCGGGTCTTGGTTGGAGCGTTGTTGGGTGCATCTGAAATTGAAAAAAGAGCCTTTATCGAGGTCGCATCCTCATTGGGCGTTTCAGTTACAAAAACGGTGTCGGAACCGCTCGCTGCTGCAATTGGCTGCGGCCTGCCGATAGATGAACCTAATGCGCATATGCTTGTGGATATCGGCAGCGGCGCGACTGAAATTGTTGTGGTGTCATTAGGGGAAGTTATTACTGGACGTTCACTCCGCATCGGTGGAGATGCGATGGATGCTGCGATTTCAAACCATGTTCTTTATACGCATAAGCTTGCTATTGGTTCGCAAACTGCAAAAGCAGCAAAAGAATGGCTATCGTGGAATGATGGCAGTGAAAGTCTCTCGTCCTTGTTGTTAAAAGGGACAGACATCCAAACAAGGGCGCCTTTTGCTATAAAGGTTGGCCGAGAAGAAATGCAGGCAGCGATTGATCGCCCAGTGCAAAAAATTGTCGATCTTGTTAAATCAACTTTTGAGAAGCTTTGCCCGGAAGTTTCAGCAGATCTCATCGAAAACGGAATTTTCTTATCTGGTGGTGGATCGCTCTGCCCAGAGATTCAAAAGCGCATTGCAAAAGCTACCGATCTCGATGTCAAAGTAGCAGTAGACCCCAGTGGTGCCGTTGTAAGAGGTTGTAATTTGATGATTCAGAATTACCATCTTGTTTCCTAAGGTTTAAAACGTCTACCATTGACGCAAAATCTATCAGCATATTTTCTTTATAAATCAGTTGGTTAAGCATTTGTTTGCAGTTGTGATGCTTTACTCTTTGAGTTGTCGCAATGCTGCGTTAACCTGACGATTCGAACACACTAAATTCCGAATCTTATAAGATGAATTCAAAGGGTAAAACACCATGGAACGGGTCACTCCGCCATCGATACTTCGCTATCACCAGGGAACGCTGGTTTTGGATCATTTTAGCGACGAGGCGCGTGCGCACCTAAGTGAATGGATTGTCCTTGACCCGAGAACTCTCGAGTGGCGGGCTGAAGCTCGCAGATATCGCGATATTGTTTTAGCATTGCGTGCCGAAAAAATTGTTTATGAAGATCAAGCGCGCCAATACGAAAAGCTACCGTTGGCTCTGCGGGCACCTTTAGTTCCTCGTAAGCATCAGGCAGAAGCACTGGACGCTTGGGTCAAAGCCGAAAGATTTGGTGTCGTCGCGTTGCCCACCGGGGCGGGTAAAACAATATTGGCAATGATGATGATGGCGGGTGTTCAACGTCCTACGTTGATTATTGTGCCGACGATTGATTTGATGCATCAGTGGTACGCAGTCGTTAAGAAGTTTTTTGATACAAAAATAGGTATGCTTGGCGGTGGAAGCCACGATGTCGAACCGATTACAATTGCAACCTATGATTCAGCTGCAATTCACGCCGAACGCTTAGGACCTCGTTTTGGACTTATTGTTTTTGATGAGTGTCATCATTTACCGGGACCGCAGTATGCCATGATTGCTATGTGCGCGATTGCTCCGTTTCGTCTCGGTTTATCTGCAACGGTAGAGCGACCAGACGGTAAAGAAGAGCTAATCTATGATCTGATTGGCCCCAAGGTTTATGAAGGAGTCATTCACGAGCTCGAAGCTAAAACTCTTGCACCTTATGATGTTGTGCAGTTACAGGTGGAAATGTCGACAGAAGAGTGGGAAGCCTGGACCGCGGCTCGCAATATCTACAAAGATTTTCTGCGTCGTAACCGAGTTAATTTTGCTGGTGGCAGAGGTTGGCAAGAATTTTTGATTGCGGTCGCAAGGCAAAAAGATGGTCCTGCTGCTATGGATGCTTACCGCGCACAGAAAAAACTGGCGCAATCATCAAAAGCAAAAATCACTGAACTTTGGAATATTTTTCAAACTCATGCCGGTGAACGGATTCTTATTTTTACTGATGACAACGATACAGCCTACAACATTGGACGTGAGTTCTTTGTTCCCGTTCTCACGCATCATACGAAGTCAAAAGAACGACAATTAATTTTGGATGAATTCCGGGCTGGGCGAATTAAGGCCATTGCCACGTCGAAAGTTTTAAATGAAGGTGTAGATGTACCAGAGGCTAGTGTTGGGGTCGTTATTTCAGGAAGCGGTACCGTTCGCGAGCACGTCCAAAGATTAGGACGTATTCTGCGACATCAAACTGGAAAACGAGCCACACTTTACGAAATTATTTCCCGGGGAACCGGTGAACACTCAACTAGTGAGCGTCGTAGTCAGCATTATGCTTACCAAAGAACTCCTCCAGTTTACCCATCGTAAGGGTTTACTGGTACCAACTTTTATCGAACAATCACGACCGGCTCTGATTAAGGTCGCTGATGACTTGCGGGCTACGTTTGCCGTCGCGGTTGGGCGTACCTTATCTGAGATTGAAGCAGCGGCAGATGCCGTGGAAAGTCGCGAGGCCTGCGTTGAGGGCTTGAAAAAGCTTCTTTCTGATCGCTGTGAATTTGCGGACCTTGATGATGAAGTTATGGCGAAACGCTGGGAGCTATTCCGGGTTGCTCAAGAAATCCGCGATGAAGGTGAATGGGGTGATTCTCAGGATTTCGCGTCGATTATCTCGAAAAGAGTTTCGGAAGCTCCAGATGTTTTAAAAGCAAATTTATTCGCCGATCATCCTGACGAACGTCGCTGTATCAGATTCGAAGATATTACGGCCAAAGAATTACTTGAGATTTATAATAGGTCATTGCTTCAAACTTTGTTTGTCTTTGCCGACGAAGTTAAAATATCGGTGCGGGGCGCTAGTCTTGTCGAAAAGAGGGCCTTGTTTAGACAATTGAAGTTTCACTCGCTAATGAGTGAGGTTGCTGTCGATCCAGATGACGCGTCCTTTACTATTTATCTCTCAGGGCCATTGAAACTTTTTTATAAGTCAACGACCTATGGCTTGCGACTCGCAAGATTTATTCCGAATGTTCTGCACCTGAAAGAATGGGAATTAGAGGCAACCGTTCAGCTGAAGAATAAACGTTTGCAGCTTAAGCTTGATTCCAGCTGTCGGGTAAAACCGCGTGGTCGCGGGTTGACCGGGTATGTACCTGAGGAATTTGCGGAAGTTATGAGGCTTTTTAACGAGGCCGAAAATGGCTGGATTATGGAGCCAAGTGAAGATTTTATTAACATTGGTCGCCAGAGTTATTGTTTTCCAGATTTTGATCTAAAGCAAGCCAAGGGTAAAAAACGTATTCATGTGGAATTATTTCATCCATGGCACAAGGGGCAAATCGCTGGACGGCTTGCAGCACTTGAGAAGAGTGCGGTAAAAAATCTGATTCTTGGTCTCGACAAAGTCTTGATGAAAGATAAAGACGTAAAATCTCTTGCCGAATCAAGTCCATGGTTTGAAAAATATGGATTTGAATTTATTAAATTTCAGACTCCAAGGCAGCTTTTGAAGACGTTGGAATCATGATGGAGAAGACGCAAGAACAAATTCGAGGTCGTTAATCT
>CAZUYQ010000150.1:466-11505 GCA_964624705.1 uncultured Polynucleobacter sp. | reverse complement strand
GCCTATCTTTAGTTGATGAAGTGCCAAAAATTCCGACAAGAGATTATGACCTTGAAAGCAAAAGACGCAAACAAGTTGCATTCACGATGGAGATTGATGCACCTACCAGGTTGCATGTTACACCTACGCATCTTGGTTCTTTCGAGGGCTATGCCGCAATTCGCATGACCGCTAACGACCTCACGAGAATTGCTAATCTGCCTCGAGAAGAATTATGGGCGGCATTCTGCGAAGCATTTGACGTCGCAAAAGCACGATGCGCCACTTGGCAGGAATCAACGTTCTCGCGCAACATTGACCGCAGTGCTGGCTGGGCTATTTTGCCCTTAAAGGTTTTGGATATGAATTTTCCGAGGCTTGAAGCCGTCGATGAAATCGAAAATGCGTTGCGTGCTTTAAAAGGATATGCAGCGAGTTCAAGACCGGAGCCCAAGCGAGATTACTTGCGAAAGCTTTTCTCGACAGCTTTTCCGCTAGAATTAGCAGAGGCTTTATTGACGCTAAGCGATGCAGATGCCGTACCACGGTCTGTACAATTGACAACAAATCCCAAAGGCAACGGCCCAGATGAGGCAAAAAGTCTTTTTAAGCGTCTTGATGGCAAGAGATTTCGCGGTGGACCTAAATTCCCTCCTCCGGCTCGCTACGACACAACCATTGGTGTGGAAAATAATTTTAACCCAGCCAACCTTTCCTTTTCGGGCGTGAAACCGAGAATTCGTAAGCTTTCTTTATTTAAAGAAGAGGTTGCCTCAAAAAATACGATCCGCTCGACGATCGGCGACTACGAGGTTCCTGTCCTCGCAGTGCGACTTTATGGTAGCCGGATGGATGAGACAAAGGAGGTCCATGTCTATGTTCGCCTAGAGCAAACCGGCAAGGTCCAGCTTGCGAAATTTAAGCTGATAGAAGAAGTCCTCGAGGTCCCGACCTCTACGTCAGGGCTAGATTTTACGGCCGGGAGATTGAATTTTCTGCTGCGCCTATCCGGAGGGTCCTCGCCTATTGCGAATATGCTGTCCTCAGAAGCCTTTGGTTTGGGTGGTTCTTTCAAATTAACCCTAGCTTTGTCTGTTAACGGAGTTATCTGGAGTGACGAGAAGTCCCTTGAATTTCGCATAGATGATGGTAGGTTACTACCGATTGGGGAGTAATCCTGGGTAAAGGCTATCGCTAATTTTTGTTGACATGGCCTTCCAAAAAGGTACTCTCCACAGCTCTGTGGTGGGTGTGGCGAAGTGGTTAACGCACCGGATTGTGATTCCGGCATTCGAGGGTTCAAGCCCCTTCACCCACCCTCTTTCGTACCTTATACGAACCAAACTTCCTGTAACGCTAGAACCTGTCTCAAGAATGCCTGAGAGCCCAAAGTTGTGCAGAGTTTTTAATTCTGAACGGTCCACGGCAATAAATCAAATCCGATTTGATAAATACGTTCGCTGGGCGCATCGCGGATCAATAACTGAGCTCGATCAAGAAATGCAAAAAATTCGCTTTGCACTTTTAACCGAGCTTCGTCATTTGCTGAGAAGAAC
This sequence comes from uncultured Polynucleobacter sp., assembly GCA_964624705.1. Lineage (GTDB taxonomy): Bacteria > Bdellovibrionota_B > Oligoflexia > Oligoflexales > RGVZ01 > CAMDKS01. The sequence goes on along the minus strand of CAZUYQ010000150.1, from coordinate 9,970 downwards.
AATGAATATGAATAGGCGTCGCTGGCCGTACTGTTGTTTATCGCCTCAATGCTCTTTGAACGCATCATCGTGTGATAAGGTTTTATGAAATTAGAAGTCACCGACAGATGAAGGTTTTCTTGTAACACCCTTGCGGTCGATCCATTCCGTTCGACAAAACCTCTTGTTTCTAAGTCGCGAAGCATTCGATCAACGGTGTCGGATGACATTCCAAGTTGAGTTTTCGCCAAATTTAGGTCCCGAGCAAATTTTGGAATGGTGAGCAAAAGATGTAGCAACTGCAAATTAGGTTGCAAGAAATAGGTCGGATCGGAGTTTGCTGTGACATTGAGCTGTGGATGATTCAACACTTTGTCGGTGCGCAAGTTTTGATTGCGAATGGATTCAATCTGTTTACTAAGACGCCGACGTAAAGTCTTGTGGATTGCTCGTTCATAGGCATGCAGCAAAGCCAAGAAATTTTGTTCCTCTTCGGAGAAAGCGAGGTAATCCATAACCATTTGAAGTTGATCAGCATTGAGGTGAACGTCATCACCGTTTAGCATTCTTGAAAAATAGGTCTTTTGAAGTCTGCAAGACTCCGCTACGGACTGAAATGTGTATTTAACCTCCTGAAATAAAGACTTTTTTTCCCGGATCGCTTCGCGAATTGCCTGTTTATAAGAGTTGAGGGTATAAATGTTCATGAATTCACCAATTGTATTTTTTGTGCAACTAATTTCTAAAATTGTTGAATTTTTTAATTTACATTCATGAAGATAGCAATTAGAAAATGGGCGGTCGGGCCCTATAATTTTTAAGAATAAAGGTTATTATGAATATTTTTAAATTTCTTGTTCTTTCATTATTTCTCAATACAAACGGATATGCGAATAGCGGCGGAATGATTGGTGGAGGTGGAGATGCCTTCAAAACCCTTATGTTCGATGCGCGCAAAGAGGCCGAACAAATTGTTAGCAGCTATGACAACGTTTCCATGGTCGGTCGAGTTAAGCCCGTGGTTCTTGCTTGGATTGAACAGAATCGAATTCGACTCGTCGCTGATATTAAAAATAGCGAGCATAGTTTTAAAAATAGTGGCCAGTCTACTTGTGCATTTACTGCATACCAGCCTTTCGTCGTAATTAACTTTTCACTACCAGCCTGTAAACAGATACGCACTCTAAAAGATGCCACAAGGATGCTCGTTCACGAATCGAGTCATCATCTTGGTATTAAGACTGAGGACAGTGCCGAAGAAATCGCGTGGACAATTCTGAATGCGAAGCGGGGATCAAACAATAACAACGACATCCCAGGTTCCGCAATTCCTGCCCCTCGACGCCTCACCTGTACTCAGAATCTACTGGCCGGTGAAGATCAACACCCAGTAACCATAAGCTTTGTCTTTAACGATCCAACTTCCAGCCAAAATGTCATTTACTATGACGTTCGTAGTACGGATATCTTCGATGGTCATGAAACCGTAAGTCAAAACATCTACCACGTTATTTCTGGATATCCCAAAATGGATCAACGCCGGGACGCCATCCAGATTTTCGCAAGCTATGACGGTAAAGTTTCAGGTGCACAAATACCGGCGCAATATTCGATGGCGAAATTTGATATCACTGGATTTGGTAGCGAACAGCCGCAGCTCAAAGCGCAACTATTCTATGCTCGTAGTACCGAGGGCGTCGATACATACATTCCTGCCGGCCAAAATTTCATTTGTCGACACCCTTAAACAACAGAATTTGGTCGTTATCAGGCAATTAATATCAAAATCGGAGAATCAAAATGAAACATCTAGGATCGACTCTTTGCGCAGTAATCGTCGTTGGCCTTGCGGCCTGTGGGCAACCAATGAAAACAAGCGAACTTCATGCTGCTCAAAGCGATTATTCGCAATCAAAGGGTACTCTTCAATACATGAGCACAAAGAATGCTTCAGCGGGGTATATTTTGCGAACTAAGGGTAATAATGCAACTCTTTTTGTCGACGCAGGAATAGTAGATCATGTTGAACATATGCATCGAGCGTCCATAGAACCAGCCATCCGCTGCCTATGTACCGTCTATGCTGGTCGTGACTATGTTGCGATTGTAGAATCAAATACAAGTATTGGCAAAGCGAAGGTTTGGTATCGGGCTGAGTATCCAGGGACCGTGCTCGATTGATTAGTGGAGAGGAACCAAATGCAAATAATTCGTAGATCTTGGTACGTGGGCCTCATTGGAATCATCGTCTTTGTAGGGACTGCGGTATTTGCCGCGCCCTCATTGCAGCTTGTTGTTGACCGTGGTGCCCCAGTTTTGATGGATGGTACAACTGCTTCAACCATTCGAACCTTTTTGGCAGCGCGTCGGACGACTTTGATGGATCATATTGCAGGTCTAGTGTTCCCTGAACATTTCGAGACTGGGCAAGATCTCATGTCCAAAGTCGATTCATCAGTTCCCGCGTTCGTCAATCGCGCTTACCACTGCAGATTCCTCGATCGGATACGAGTGTCGTTGATCGGTACTATTGCTGCGAATGATTTGGCTGCGATAACACGCAATGCAACGGTTTGTGTTTCAGGTGATTTGCCCCCATCTGAGCAAGATGCTTGGAATCTCCAAATGATAAACTTTCTCTGGTCTAAACCTTGGATCGTTCGACAGGGCAAACGCGTAAACTTATATGATTTAATACTAAATAAGCTGGGGAGACCCGACATTCAAAATGCTAAAGTATTTGGATGGCCAGGAGTCGATCATTTTGATGGCACCTATTCAAATCTTTCACCCGGCGATGGCACTTTCCTTGCTCAACACATAGACCTCCAAACGGTGTTGAACCAAATTGCAGGATTTCGATTAGGTGAAGATCCAATAGCACTTCGCAAAATCAGCGCAAGCCTTGCGGATTACGCGACTGGATCTCAAGGAGTGTATTTTCCTGATGTCGCTTCACCTCTTCGGGCAATGTACTTAGGAAGACAAGTTGGGCCTGCTGACGCCGTTGATACTCTTGTCCATGAGTTTGGTCATATCCTATTGGATGAGCAGAGGACGAACTTTTCCGAGAACAGCGGGCGCGTATTCTATCGCAAAAATGCGACACTTGATGAAGCTTGCGCTGAAACGCTTTCGTGGATTACTTTGCATGATCTTTATTCAGATTTCCCAGAAATTGAAGTGCTTCATATTATTAAGCTCTATGGATTTTCACAGTTAAAGGCCTTTGATAATCACTATGTCGGATTTGGGTCAGTATTGCCCATTTTATTGAAGTCACCCGAATCTACGGCTGCCATCTTTGATGACTTAACAAAAACTGAATCGCTTTCATCTTTCCTTATAAAATATGGACGTCCTAGTCCGCTTCCATCGGGTAGGGATTCAAACGTTCTAGAGCTTCAGATTCCTTAATTTTCTCGCCGCTGCTGGACTGGGTCTAGTGTTTGACTACGTTGACGCCAAGCTCTTCGCCAACATCGACATCGCCATCATGACTCACTAGGGTCAGTTTATATTGCTTGGCGGTCGCTAGAATCCAGGCGTCCTGGGAGTGCAGTGACCGCCCAAGCTTGTCGGCTCCGGCGCGAATATCGCCATAAAAATTGGCTGTTGTTTCATCAATGGGCAGAACTGCAAATTGGCTTACAATCCTAAGAGCCTTTTTTATTTTTTCAGGTCCCCAATTCTTTTTGACGGCACCATAGCGAATTTCTCCGACCGTTTGGCATGAAATAAAGATGGGTTCACCACTTGTTAACTCGCCCCTATATAGTGCAGCGAGCGGATCATGGCGGATAAGATACGACAGTATCATCGTGTCAAAAATATACATGATTTTTTAAAAGAAAGATTTGGTTGGAATTTGTCGATCGCGGCGACGATTTTCTTCTATGGCATCGGCGAGTTCATCGGCATCCTCAGAGTCGAGATCACTGCACAAATCTTCGAACGTCCGCGAAAAAGGCACGCCTTGCGCACGTGCGATGGCAACCGCTTTACGCTGTTCTTCCGTCAACATGCTTTCATCGAAGTTTGTCTTGGGCATTGGTTTTCCATGAGGGTTTAGTTGTTCCAAAGGGACCTCCTTATATGTCGGTTGTTTTCGAAAAATTTTTAGCAGGCTATTTTACTTTGCCCATTAAGCTCTTAAATAGACGTAGAATAATAGCTTATTTGCGAAAAAATCCAAAGGCTTCATGCTCAACTGTCCATAGCGGGATCACTGGAAAATCGTACATCATTTGGCAAAAGTGATGACCGGCGAACCAAAAAAATTCAAGTTTTTCAATGAACTGGCGATAGGCTTGGTATTGGTTCATTTATCAACCATGTGGAGTACCCGCGATATGAAAATTTGCGCTTGGAAGCTAGTTGCAGGATTAAGTTTTATAGCAGCACTCACATCGTGTAAGCAGAATAGTTCTAGTGGCGATTCATCAAGCAATAATTCAGGTAATACAGCCAATAACAATGCCGCTAACAACGGCGCATCTGCAAATACCACCCAACAGCAATCTACTTCATCTCTAAGCACCACTACGAAATGCGACGTTAACAGCGGTGGTATGACGATGTGTTTTGAGTATACAAATTTGGTTCAAGCAGGATTTTCAGTTGCAAAATCTTCGTGTGATGAAGAAAAGGGTGTTCACCGCTAACGCTGCTTGTTCGAGAACGGGCAATGTTGGGGGCTGTACACAGGGAGGAAGCCAGGCAGGGCAGTCGTCCTCTCGGCTTGTCGCTTATCAGTATAGTCCAAACACAGTAGTCTCTGTTAAACAAAACTGCCAGGCTCAGGGCGAACAGTACGTTCAACCATAATATTGAAGCCTATTTTTTACTTTGCATGCCTCGGATGCGGACTGTTGTGGAAGTCACAACTGTAAACGCTTCCAGCATTTTTTTACCATAAGTCGCTACGACCGAGGCGGTGATCTCTGCCTTCTCCATCGGTCGTATCCCTGCAAGTCTCAGCAAGATGACTCCCCTGTGGGATTTGTGCTGCCGATAAACCAAATCGCCGAAATCTTTGTCAGCGGTTATTAAAACGCTCTTTCGACGATTCGCCGCTGCTAGGACTTTTGTATCAGAAATGCTAGGTGATGCTTCGGCAATGTAAAAAACATCAAAGCCATCGTGCCTCAGTCTAGTAACAATCTGAGCATCAACACTTTCGTCAGCGACGAACTGCATGTTTGCGCTCTGGTAGTGGTTCTACGATATCTGTTTTGAGCACCTTGGATGCATACCCAAGTGCAGAAAAAATACCTTCTTTGGTAAGACGCGGGTGCGCGTCTAAAAGATCATCCATCGATTCGCCATTTGCCAGCTTTTCAAGAATCAATTCGACCGATAGACGTGTCCCTTTAACGACAGGTTTCCCCATCAATATTTCGGGATCGCAAACGATTTGCCCGTTGTCTTTGTGCTTAATTTTCTTTTCGCCCATATGGTCCTCAAACTCAGTTCAAAACTAAACCGACTATAGCGTTATCTGCCGGTTTTGTCCTCAAAATAAAACTGTTAATATTGGCATGAAATATATATTAATAGGAACAGTCCAGAACGGCGTGTGTCGGAGTCTTTGTAAGGAAAATACTTGTTTATGGTCGATGCTAGCACCTTGCACAAACTGACGTTTACAACCTCTCGATTTGAAATGCGCCCGATCAAAGGCCGTGATTTTGGATCGTGGAAGCAGGCGATGCTCAGTATGAAGAAAAAACAAAACAAGTTCGACGATGCTGTGCTTTCGCGTAAACAGATTAACAAAGAATTTTTCATGAAAATGGTAACGCGGCATCGACGGTATCGGACCCGCAATGTGCTTTACTATTTTGGAGTATTTGACCGAAAAAATGATGCGCTAGTTGGTGAGGTTCTTGTGTCACTGATTCAACGCTTTAATGTGCAAAGTGCAAGAATTTCTTATGGTGTGTTCAATCATTTTTGGCGTCAAGGCATTGGTCTTGAAGTTGTCGAAGCTACCGTATTATTTGCCTTTAAGAAGCTTAAACTGCATAGGCTTGAAGCGGAGATTCAACCTGACAATAAAGCGTCGATTGCCTTGGCAAAAGCGGTTGGTTTTAGTCAAGAAGGTTATAGGCGAAAGGCCGTCTATTTTGATCGACGGTGGCATGATCATGTTGTTTATTCGATCATTGCTGAAGACGTTGGGCTGAAAGGGTCTAAACCCTTAGTACGAATGTAAGTTATCAGCCTTCAGATGAGGTTTTGCAATCTCTTGAGTCTGGTTATCCTTCAATCGGCGTGGAATGCTCGATTCGGAGCACTTACTTATGAAGTAAAAGCAGCTAGATAGTCATGATTTGCTGTGCTGACTGGTCAAGCTTCTGTTTGAAGCTTGACCTTTGGTTATGCCATTTACGTTGCGGCAATGTTGTTCAGTTGCATTGTTATACAATCGCTACTTCTGCGGTCTGATTTTCTGATTTATCAGGATAAGTCCTTGCCCCAGGAGCCGCCCATGTGCAAGCGCATAGTTCAGCTGTGATGCCAGGACCAAAGCCTGCAATCATTCCTTTTGCACCGTTTCCTATCGTCCCACTCTCAAACGCACGCCGCAACGCATCAAAGATAACGGCACTGGCAATGTTCCCGAAATTAGTGAGTGTGGCGCGACTGTGAACGAATTTTTGTGGATTCACTCCTAAAAAATATGACAGATCGTCGAGGATCTTAGGTCCGCCAGCATGAATGATGTAAAAATCTAGTTGTGCGCTGTCCCAACCATTTTCTTGTGACAATTTTCGTAAAGCGGGAGCTATTGGCTCCATAGTGCCAGGGACTCTTTTATCGAGCATAAAATGAAATCCGGTGGCTCTCACTTGGTAACTGATCCAATTTTCTGTATTCGGAATTAAATACGAAGCATTGCGCTCTAGGCTCGGACCAGTTCCTCCTTTACCTCGTACAACAGCAGCGGCAATAGCATCGCCAAATAGTCCGTTAGATAAAAGATTGCCTACTCCGACATCGTCAGGTTGATAACATAGAGAACAGAATTCACACGCTACAATCAAAACGTTACTTTGAGGATAGGAGCGACAAAATTCCAAGGCGCGGTTGATCGCTGATCCACCACCGGCGCAGCCCAGTTGTGCTATCGGGATTTGCTTGGTGTCGTATCTAAACCCCATGGCATTGATCAGCCATGCGGTCATAGAAGGCATCATAAATCCGGTGCAAGAGACATAGATTATGGCGTCGATATCTTCTACAGATACGTCCGCGTTTGCTAACGCTTCGCGAATGACAACTGGCGTGCGTTTTTTTGCCTCTTCCTCATAAATCCTGTTTCTCACCTCAAAACCGGGATGTTCCAACGTTTTTTCTATAGACTGAATCAAGTGCCTCTTTTGAACCCCGGTATTACGAAGAAGTCGTAATGCTAGATTCAGTTGTGGATGTTCGCTGTGAATCTCTCGACAAAGATCAAGCGTCTGTTCCATAGTAATTGTAAATTCTGGCACGTGAACTGCTGGTTTACATAATGTTGGCATAAATCCTCCTCTTGAAAACCACTCTCGCGGATTGCCGTGTGATAATAAAATATTAAATTGTTTTCATTACGATAGATTTTAGTTATCATTGGAATGTATGAACCCAAGAAAATTAAAAGATCATATTGAGAAATTGAATGCCTTTGTTGAGGTGTCACGTGCCAAGTCATTTCACAGAGCCGCGAGGAATTTAAATGTATCTCAACCGTCTCTTTCGCAGGCGGTAAGGATTCTTGAAGAAATTTTGGAAACAAGACTTCTAGTTCGTTCGCAAAAAGGTGTCGAATTAACTCAGTCTGGACAAACTCTTCTGCATTTTAGCGAACGTCTGATAAGCGAGGTTGGCGGCATAGAGAGTCGGCTCAGGACACCGAGCCATCCTATGGCAGGAACGGTAACGTTTGGGACATACGCATCGCTAATGTCCTATCTATTACCTAAATTCTTGGTGCAGATATCGCGAAAGTATCCTCAGCTTACGCTCGGAGTCGTTACATTGAAATCTGAAGAATTATCGGCGATGCTCGTATCGCGGCGTTGTCATTTTGTTATTGGCACTGTGCCGTTCAAGCAAAAATCGATTACTCAATTTGAACTATACTCGGACTACTTTGGCTTTTTTTGCAGTAAGGTTAAAAAAAGTAGTTCAAAAAATTCAGATTTTAAAAATATGCCGCTTATCTATGTCGCCCAGGCAAAAGATGGAGAGGGGCGAACACTTGAAGAAACGCTCAATGACGCTGGTCATCAACACCTTTACCAATATGACATAGATAACTTTGAATCTGTTCGATCCTTGGTTTGTGAAGGGCTAGGGATAGGCATATTACCTGTTAGATTGGCGAAAGCATTCGTTGAATCAGGACAGCTTGTTGAAGTCAGTATGCCAGTGCTTGGTAAAAGGTTTGGTGCCCATCAATTTTATGGATCACTTTTAACCCAAGTTTTAGACGACAAAAGAACAACTAAAATTATTGATGAGCTTACCAAATGGTGCAAAAACGTTTAGTAGCGAATTTGGTCGAGTGTTAATGATTGGTTGTCGCAGCACAGTGTTTGCTTTCAATGATCATCAAGAATTTGTTGCACGGAGCGAGCATGCCACCTGCCCCGTCGCGTTTTTGTTGGCACCTTCATCGCGTTGTGCGATACGCTCATATATTAAGCCGCGTCCGGCGTCGCGGATGGGGATCTCGAAGATCTGGAGGTACTTGTGAACGCTCGATTGTGCCGCGTTGATCATGTCCCATATCTCGGCTATTGAGACGCTTTCTACGACATATTTTTTTCCGGAGGAAGCTTTTAGACTTGAACAGTGGAAGGTGCAGAAAGTATGATTTTATTGATATTTTGAGTGGCGGACAGGTTTCCAGTATTGTTTGTAGACCGGCGCCTCCAAGAAACGTAGCTCAAGTTTGAGCTTGCGGCGGAAAGATCCGCGTAATCAAAACGGATGGAAAAGTTGAAATCGCACCGAGCATTAAGGGTTCTAGCTGTAACACTAGTTGCAAGTACTTGCGCAACCCTCTGGCTGCGGCGCGCAGATTCAGAGCGCGGGACATCGAACCATAAAGATGGGAGTTCGCCTCAAACTGCCACGGCCCCCGCCAAAGTGGGCACCAATCAACAGCAGGCTAATTCGTTTACAACTGACATTGATGAAATGCGCGTTGATTCCTCTGCGACCGTTCCAGGAACTACGGTGCCCACCACATCTTCAGATACATCTGTTTATAGCAAACATAGTAACCACCTTCTTGCACGCTTTGAAAATGGTAGGTGGGTCAGCCAGGGCGATATTTTGATCGCTGAAAAGATGCTCAAACCTGGAGTAGGAGATTCAGAGGCTGGGATAGTTGAATTGAGAGGCATTCATTACTGGAAAAATGGAATTATTCCTTACGAGTTTGACGAAGCTCTCGATGCATCACCCGTTGCATTGGCCATGGCAGAGCTTGATGATAAGACCTCAGTCAAATTTGTGAAGCATACCGGC
>CAZUYQ010000150.1:0-456 GCA_964624705.1 uncultured Polynucleobacter sp. | reverse complement strand
ATTTTGTATATTTTACTTCAGCTGATCAAGATGTCTGCCAAAGTCATTTAGGAAGACAAGGTGGCCGTCAAGAAGTTGTCTTGCATTCATCGTGTTCGCATGGACAGATTCTGCATGAGTTGATACATACACTTGGCTTCGTTCACGAACATAGTCGTGAAGACAGGGATCAATTTGTAAATATTGAATGGACCAATATCGAGACCGCTCAAAAGAATCAATTTCAAAAGATACCAGCCCAAATTTCGATTCCAGTAGCGATCGATTTCGACTTTAAATCGATTTTGCTCTATCCAGTCACAGCATTTAGCATCAATGGCAAGTTTACTATTACAAAAAAAGATGGCTCCGCTTTTTTTGTCAATCGCAAGCACCTCAGTGATCTTGATGTCCGTCGGGTCAATATGCTGTATGGCCACAGGGTCGGCATCCGAGATTAACAATGACTAATACCAC
>CAZUYQ010000149.1:10673-11658 GCA_964624705.1 uncultured Polynucleobacter sp. | reverse complement strand
TCTTTTTTTTGCACAGTCAGAAAAATCGAACCCGGATATTTGAAGAAATGCTTCGTTGTGCCTAGATATTTTTTGACTTTGCGGAGGTGCCTGCGTGCCAGCGCCGACGTTTTTTGAGCAGTGCTGCCACTCACCGCAGTAGCGCATCAGTGACTTGAAGAAACACTTCGTTGTGCCTAGAGATTTTTTGACTTTGCGGAGGTGCCTGCGTGCCAGCGCCGACGTTTTTTGAGCAGGGCTGCCACTCTTCGCAGTAGCACATCAACGGCGGGATCTGCCTTTATCGGAGAATTCATTCGTCATCTATTTGGAGTTACTCGTCATCAGAAGGCGGCAGCATAAAATCACTAAGTGTTGTGTATTTGAAGGCTGCGCCATCATCTTCAAACCAGGTCCAAGTTGCATCGAGATAAGCCATATCAAAGCGGAAATATCCGGGCTTGATGCCCGCCGCCATATCAGCAATTCCCCAAGAGTTTTTTGCGACAAATTCAGTAACAGTTCCATCGAGAGCAAGGTTCCGCAATTCAGGTGAAACGGGGCCAGTCCCAATATCGATGCGCCCACCATTTCCATCTGGAGCGTTTTTCACGGCATAATCGCTGAGTACAATAAGGTGACCGCCCTGCGACGAAGCTTTGGGAATTCCCGTCAAACGTTTACCTTCAAAGACATTGGTTTTTCTATTCCAAGCCTTGAAGTCTAGCATGACGCCCATGACGACCGGATAACCGTCATTCATGGCCCGCATCACACGGCGTAGTAGACGCTTTCTTCCTGCAGCAATCGCAGGTGTCGTCCGAGATGTGTTTTCGAGGTAGGGGTATTCAAACATCTTCCACATTTTTTGGGGATCTGAGATTGCTTCTAAAAAGTTCTGTGGCTGATGTACTTGCGCACGTCGGCCGATAATGAAATCCTTTGCTTTGATAATCTTCGGCGCTTTATCCGCAATGCGAACATGGAACGCTTTATCGAGTACTTT
>CAZUYQ010000149.1:10027-10663 GCA_964624705.1 uncultured Polynucleobacter sp. | reverse complement strand
AAGTGCGCCGCCTTTCTTCAATGCGACGTCAATCTCGTTCTGTGCCTTGAGTTGAAGGTCGGCTTGATTTGCTGTTGAGAAATCGCGATCGTACATGAGTCCGTGGGTTGTAATAAACTCCTTTGCCATCAGCCAATTGGAGCCCAAATCAATTTCTTTCATGGTGTTATCGCTACCAACTAATTTTCCATACATTTGCCAGTAGGTCCAATAGCTCTCGGAGATATTCACTTTCTTACCTGTTGCTCTGAGATGTAAGGACTCAGCCCAGGCCGCAATTGCAAATGCCCAACAATTGTCGGCTGTCTGAGTTTTTACCGAAGTGTGTGGGACTTCTGAGACCTGCAGTTGACTTGTGCCTGGATTTTGTTGGGAGCCACAGCTGCTCAAGAGGAAGAGGATTAGCAGGTTTAGGATCAAATAGAATTTCTTTGAGATCTGAGTCACAGTGGCCTCGCAATAAGTCATAATCTTTCCAGAACCACTTCTGGAAACCCCCGTCTATCAGTGCTTTTACAGTGATTCAACTACATTTAGCAGAAAATGCGTCGACATTGTTCATTGCCGCATTTTTTCCTGTTATATTAAAGTATTGTCCAAATATTCAACGGCCAATCGAGGTTTATCGATGATTTC
>CAZUYQ010000149.1:8738-9963 GCA_964624705.1 uncultured Polynucleobacter sp. | reverse complement strand
GGAGGCAAAGGTAAAACCCCAGTAAGTAATCCGGCCATGTCAGGGGAGGTGGAGCTGACAGTCGATCCTAATATGGGTTTTATGGCGACAGTCAGTTGTGACTATGCGTGTAAAAATCAAGGGCAGAAAAGTATCGATATAATGAAAAACTATGGCCCGGGAGCTCGTGGGTTAAAACCAGGAAATGGCAATATGTGGGGAAGCTTGAGTGCCGATCTACAGTATTTCTCGGATCAGGCCTGTTTAGAGACCGCGACGAGTCGTTGCGGATCCTTGGGGCAAATCGCAAAATTGCAAACGGTCGGGATTCAAAGTGGTCATTGGAAAATCGCGTTGCCGATTAGCTGTCGTCCGACAAAGAATATCATTTCGCCATTTGACGATGGCGGGTCGCAGTTACAGTCCGTCATGATGCCCACGCATGAAACTTTTGACGAAATTCATGATGTAACGAAATACGGACCTAGTAAAAGCTGCCAGACCAAAATTCGCGCGGAATTATGTTTTGGCGATTGTTTGATACCAGAAGGGCAAGCGAAGAAGGGCAAGTGGCGGCAAATTATTGCAACCAATGAGCCTTATGGAAGTCGTAACGTCGAACTTTGTGCAGATTCACTTAGGGCATATATACAAAAAAACCAAGTAGTGAGTCCGTCTGTCAAAGAAGTGCTGTGTCGGCAGTATTTTTGGGATCAGCAGTTCGCCGAAAAAACAATGAAGACTAAAATCGTTCTAGCGTGCTCCGCATTGCGAGCAGATATCGACTGCGGAGCACTGTGATAGAACCAAAAAATTATTTACTACGAGTGTAAATATCGACAGCACAGGTTTCTGCAATAACCGGACCGCCAACGGTACCGATTGTAACATCAACAGATGCTAGAACAGCTCCGAGGTCGCCATTGACCGAGTATTGATATACGAATGTATTGCGACCATTGCGTGTTTTCTTAACGAGGCGAGTCGGTTGTACGCTAGTTCCTGGAATAGCGACTTCCACACCGCTACGAACAATCGGACAGCTTTCGTGGATGACAAGCAAATAACCTTTAATTGCTGGAGTGCCATTGATGAAAGTGAAGCGTCCAGTTGTATTCTCAAGGACATTAATGCGACCGACAAGATCGTAGGTTGGTTGTGGAACTGTTGGTGGGGGCGGAGGGGTTGGTTCGCCAAATGTAAAATATCCAACGCCATTCCCAGCTGAGTAGGCATCGCCTGCACC
>CAZUYQ010000149.1:5701-8692 GCA_964624705.1 uncultured Polynucleobacter sp. | reverse complement strand
TACGTCCGACCGATGTTCCCAGGAGTCCTGCTTCGCGACCATATTTTGCTAAGAATGCGGTATTTGCTTTTGCAACATTAGTTTCGGGATCGAGTGACATCGGAGGAACCGGGCCCGACCAGATTTGGAAACCGATTTGTTGCTCTGCGGCAAAGGATAGTGATGCAGGCAGCATCGAAACAAGGGCAAATAGAGCAATGTGTAACATCTTAATCATGCAGAGATCTCCGGATAAAGGGTTAAAATTATAATGATTGTGTCCACCAGTCTTAAAAAACCCGCGCAGTCTGTCAAGGTAATAGGCTCACGTGCCTCATGTTTGATCAAATCAATTGTAAAATAATCTGGCAATTCTTCAGACTCGCGATAGTATATTTGACCATCGTATTCAAGCTACCATCCAATTTCATTTCCTTGGGAACCAAGAACCATGTCGATTGCCAATACCAGCATTCAAGAATCCAGCCCCTCAGCGCATCAATCGGAAATAGATTGGTTTCACAATACTTATCAAGGCGACAAGGTTCCGCAATTGACCTTGCGATCGATCGTCATGGGATCTGTTTTGGGTGCTTTTATGTCCTTGTCCAATTTATATGTTGGTTTGAAAACAGGATGGGCCCTAGGTGTTGCTATTACATCTTGCATCCTGTCATTTGCTATTTGGAAATCGCTCTATAAACTTCTGCCAAAACTTTTTAAGACGGAAATGTCGATCCTCGAAAACAATTGTATGCAGTCCACTGCATCATCCGCCGGTTATTCTACTGGTGGTGCGATGGTGTCAGCTATTGCCGCTTATCTTATGGTGACTGGTCATCACATGCCCTGGCCCGTCTTAGGAATGTGGACTTTATTTTTGGCGGCACTTGGTGTGTTTATGGCGGTTCCGTTGAAGCGTCAGATGATTAATATTGAACAATTGAAATTTCCGAGTGGAATTGCCGCCGCAGAAACTTTGAAGAGTCTCCATGCCGAAGGAAGCGAAGCAACCGAGAAGGCGCGAGCACTTGGAATTGCCGGCGCCATTGGTGCGGTGGTGGCGTGGTTACGCGATGCTGGCAAACCCTTCGCTATTCCTGGACAACTTGAGTTTCCTGGTTTGATCCGTGGATTCCCTCTTGCAAAGTGGACCGTTAGTTTTGAGATGAGCACGATTATGATTGCGGCCGGCTGCATTATGGGCTGGCGCGTTGCGTGGTCGTTGATGTTAGGAGCCTGTATCAATTACCTCTGGCTTGCACCGTGGATGTTGGATGTGGGCGCCATCAACGCAGAAAAGCTTGGGTACCGCGCGATCGTCGGATGGAGTACTTGGGGTGGTGCAAGTTTAATGGTTACGAGCGGGCTGACTGCCTTTGCTCTACAATGGCGTACAATTGTTCGGGCCTTGTCTGGAGTCTCTCGGCTCTTTTCGTCTGATAAAACTCACGGCCATGATCCTTTAGCGGCCATTGAAGTTCCTACATCATGGTTTGTCATCGGTACCGTTTTATCTGGTGGTGGCTGTGTTGCCATTCTTTATAATTATTTTGATACTAGTGTATGGATGGGTTGTTTAGCAGTCGCGATGACATTCTTTCTTGGAATCGTGGCGTGTCGAGCGACAGGGGAGTCAGATATCACGCCGATTGGCGCGATGGGGAAAGTAACGCAACTAGCTTTCGGCGCTCTAGCGCCAGCAAACGTGACTGCCAATCTTATGACTGCTGCCGTAACAGCAGGGGCGGCGGGGTCTTCTGCAGATCTACTTACAGATCTTAAAAGTGGTTATTTGCTTGGGGCAAATCCTCGTAAACAATTTATTGCCCAGTTCCTGGGGATCTTTTCTGGGACGCTCGTTGTCGTTCCAGCATTTTATTTATTAGTACCGAATGCAGCAGCACTTGGAACTGATCAATGGCCGGCGCCAGCAGCGCAAACCTGGAAAGCAGTTGCAGACCTATTGGCAAAAGGCGTGGAAGCATTACATCCAACAGCACAAGTTGCAATACTCATCGGTGGTTTGGTTGGTATTCTTTTACCGTTAATTGAAAAGTTCGCGCCGAAGAAAATTCAACCCTTTATTCCATCTGCGACAGGGATTGGCTTATCAATGGTGATTCCATTTTTTAATTCTTTAGGGATGTTTATTGGCGCATTGATTGCGCTGAGCCTTGAGAAATTTAAACCGAAAGTTTCTGAAAATTACGTGGTACCGGTTGCGTCTGGAATTATTGCTGGTGAATCTATTATGGGCATCGTGATTGCATTGCTAGCGGCGACGGGGATGCTGTAAAACGGGGGGATTAGCGAATTTTGCGTGCGGGTACGCCGACAACGGTAATATTGCGTTCCTCTATATTATCTAAAACCATTGATTGAGCGCCGACAATAACATGATTGGCGATCGATTTTTTCTCGCGAATAACGGAACCCGCATAGAGAGTTACATCTTCGCCAATCGTAACGTCACCTGAGATATGTACACCAGCTGAAGTAGTTGAATAACTACCGATAGACGATCCGTGGCTCACCGTTGTTTTGGTATTTAGAATAACGAAATCACCAATTGTAATGTTTAATGTCAAATGACAGCCGTGGCAGATAACCCCACCAACCCCTATGTTTGCATCAAATACACTTGCGCAAGGGTGGATTAATGTTGGTGCGGGTGTGATGCCACGCTGTACCGCTTTCGAGACAAGTATACGTTTCATCTTAGGATCGCCGACGGCGACCAAAAACTCGTAAATCTCCGCGATGACATCTGCCATGGTGTTGAAGACCGGCACGTTGTAAGGCCCAATTTTTGCGGACTGAATATCATTTATATCGTCATAAAGACGAATAGATGGAATATCGGCTTCTTGACCAACGCTTCTATAATACTCGATGAGATAACAGGCAGTTTCGGTGCTCATGCCTGCAGCGCCTAGTATTAAGATAGGTTTTTTAAATCGCCGCGTGTTGTTCATTTTCATCTAGGCCACTTTTAAATGTGATAGCCGG
>CAZUYQ010000149.1:413-5689 GCA_964624705.1 uncultured Polynucleobacter sp. | reverse complement strand
AAATTTGAGTAGGTCACAAATGGCGTTGATATCTTTCTGCGAAAGTGTCGGGCCTGTCGGTAAAACAATGACCTTGTCAGAAAGCGCTTCTGTATAAGGTAGCTTAATATCTTTGTAGTCGAGGCGATAGGCAGGCATGCGATGGCATCCAGGCCAGAAGTATTTTCTTGCTAAAATGTTCTCAGCACAAAGGAGGTCATGAATTTGATCTCTTTCGAGGATGAGATTCTTAGCGTCTAGTTCCATTACAATATACTGATAGTTGTTATTCTCGTTCTTATTGTAAGCGAGAATTTTGACACCTTCTTCGTCACCTAATTGTGTTTGATAAGTTTCATAGTGGGCGCGATTTATCGCGATAAAGTCAGTCATGCTTTCGATGGAGGTGATACCCATAGCGGCCGATATTTCTGACATTTTCGCATTGGTTCCGACGATCGCTGCGTTGTCTTTACCACTCAATCCCGAATTTCGCATGATTCTAAGCTCGTTTGCTAAGATATCGTTGTTTGTACAGATTGCGCCGCCTTCAAATGAATTCACAAATTTAGTTGCATGAAAGCTAAATACTTCAGCGTCACCGAACCCGCCGATTTTTTGACCTTTATAAGAGCAGCAAAATGCGTGCGCAGAGTCAAAGATAAGTTTCAAGTTTCGTTTTTTTGCTAGTTCTTGCAACTTCTCAATATTTGCAGCTCGACCCCAAAGATTAACGGCGAGGATAGCTGTAGTTTGGTCGGTAATAAGGCTATTGGCATGATCTATATCGATGGTATGGCTGGAGTCCACCTCACAGAAGACTGGTGTAAGTCCCATCCAGACTAAACTGTTTACAGTCGCGATAAATGTGTATGAGGGCACAATCACTTCGCCCTTCAATTTGAGTGCACGACACACTAGTTCAAGTCCAGTTGTTGCATTTGTTACCGCGATGCTATGAGCGACGTTGGTAACTTCAGAGATTTTTGCTTCAAACTCTTTCACCATTGGTCCGTCATTGCTAAGTATTCTGCCGCCAAAAATAGTGTCCACACGTTTCTGGAAGGAATTTTTATCACCAATGTTCGGTGTTCCAACATGAATCTTATTCGGGAATAAGACATCCCCGCCGAAAATGGCGAGTTCCTTGGTAGTAGTCTTTTTATTTTTCACAGACAAAATCCTACTCCCTAAGTCGCATACGGGCATGATTTAGTATACGGCAGAAATATGATAATATTTAAAACGGGTGTTTGGGGGTTTTATAAGTAAAATCAAAATTAGTTGTGAGAAAAGCGGTTTAGAAGATTTGAGGAAAATTATGCACTCGTCTTTTCATTTTAAATTATGCCTTAAGTATTTCTTAGGATACCTATGACTAAAGTACTGATGATCCCGTCTTGGTATCCGACGCCCGAGAATTTTTTAAGAGGCATTTTCTTTGAAGAGCAAGTTAAATTTCTTTGTAGTCAAGGCTTAGATTGTCGTGTGCTGTATCAGGAGCGGGAATTTATTCCAAATCTGTCATTCATGAAAAATCCCATTTTTACCATGGCGAATGATTTTCGCAAGATTGACTTAGAACCTCCGACTTATTATCGAAAGCAGTATGTCCTACGTGGACTACCTGAGTATTTGAAGTTAAGACTGCTTTATAGTGGCTATTTAAAAGGGTGGCGGGGAGTTACAGAAGATGGATGGTTCCCGGACCAGCTTCTGGCGTTCTCAATGCAGGACGCCGGTCTTGCTGCTAAGGAGTTAGCTCTTCAGTTTAACCTACCTTACAAAATCATCGAGCATAACCCGATTGATTTAACGAGCTTTTCTAGTTATCGGAGAGCATTACTGATTGAGGTCATGGAAAAAGCGAGCGCTTTTGGGGTCGTGAGCCGAAGTTTAGGTGAAAACATTCTATCCCAAGGCGTGAATGTGTCGCCAAAGATTATCTGGAATTTTATCGATGAGGAAAAATTTCCGTTAATCAGGCCTAGCATTTCACAAATGTTTAATATCGTCACGGTCTCATATCCAATGCCAGTGAAGGATATGGACACTTTTTTTAAATCGATTTCATATCTGCGCTCAAATACGAAGGATTCTTTTTTGGTGACTGTCGTCGGTAGCGATAATTTTGGCTCTAATTCGTCTGCACCGACCAAAAAGATTGAGTGGTTGGCGGATAAGCATGGTGTCCATGATTGCTGTCGGTTTATTCCATGTTTGACGCGGCCCGAGATTGCAGCTTTGATGGCGTCTGCCAACGTATTTGTCAGTTCTAGTCGTACAGAGACCTTTGGTGTGGCGATACGAGAGGCGATGATGACAGGAGTGCCGACCATTTCGACGAAGAACGGCGGAGCAGAAGATACAATTGACGGTACAAATGGGATTCTCGTTTCAGTTGGTGATTACGTTGCTATCGCTGAAAACATTTTGGCATTCTTGAATAAGAGTTTAACGCTGGATGCTAATAACATGCGACAAAGCGTTATCTGCCAGTCCGGACGAGAAGCTTTTCTTAAAGCGATGACAAATTTTATAGACTAATATTCTAAGGATTTTCGCCCGTTGGAATAATGCGACGCTTAAGGAATATCCAGACTGCGAAGAAACAAATAATACCTGCAAGCACCCCGTAAATACCAAATTGAAATTTACGGATCACTCGTTCTAGTTCTTCTAGATTTGCGCCAAATAGAAATCCAACATACACCCATAAAGGGACTGAAATTAATGCTGCGAGGCCGTCCAGCATAATAAATTTCCAATAAGGGACGTGATAGGAACCAGTCGCAAAGAATAAGGGTGTGCGGAATCCTGGCATAAAACGCGCCATAAAAATGATTTTGTCACCATAACGGGTCACCAGTGATCGTACGGCTTCGTCGCGCTTAGGGGGGAGAATAAATTTTCCTAGTTTGCTGTCGCGTAAACGTTGGCCCATGGTATGGCCCAAGGTGAAAACGATTCCGTCGCCTAACAGCACCCCCGCAAGACAAAGTAGAACGCAAAGTTTGAAATCAATGATCCCTCTTGCAGCGAGAATTCCGCCCGTAACAAGTGTAATGTCTTCAGGCACCGGTAGACCAAAGCCACACGCGATGAGTACGCCAAAGATAACGACGTAACTCCATGTTCCATAGGGTTGAATAAAGGCAAGCAAGTCTAGCAATAATTTCATCGGTTCATATTCCGTTTGTTCCTGTCATCAGGCAGGCACATTGTTAAGACTTGCCCATAAGAGAGTAGATGACAGCCTTGATGGCCTTTGGATTGATTTCGATAACGCCACTTAGGACACCCATCGTAAACAGGGTTCCGACGACGAACCCGAGAAATATGATTGCGAGGATAACAAGCCCGATATAGACCGGGCGGCGCTCCACCTGGTTACCGCCAAAAATGGTCGAGAATATATTGCCGATTTTTCCACGATCAGACATGGAATCGATAGCGGAAAGTTCTGAGTGTTCACTGTGCTCATTCATTGCAGTTTCCTTCGCATCGTCCATTACGATTAAGTCATGATGTGAGCAATTCTCTAAGAACTCACGCTCACCATAGACTCAAATCTGTTAGTTTGTCTTTTTATTTTACTATGCGAATCGCTAGTCACCAAAATAACATCTTCGTTCTCAGCAAATGGAACGTGGCGAAGACCGCTAAGTATGGCCAACTTGTCGTGACGCAGATCGATCCGTTGATTTTGTATGTTAGACAAGGTTGGGATTAAAGCCGTCGCTCGTAAGTCTCCATAAATACGTTCGACGTGGACTTGACCTAGTGGAAGACTGCCTATACCACTGGCCCCAAAACATCTTAAAGTTGAAATCAGCTTCATAGCCGCGTGCTGTGTTATGTCAGCGCCCAATCCCTTTGCGGGGGCAAGAGTTGGGATGCTGAAGATGGGTGCATCGATCTCTACGTGGTTTTCAAGGGATAGCCGCGCTAGACCCAGTGCCATCATGAATTCAGATGGCATGAGGGTACAATCATCGTGATGCTTAGAAACTTCAACAGTAAGGCAGTGCTTTAATTTTTGTGAAAGTGTGCGAATTGTGACGAGATCGCTAGCAAATTGTGACCAATCGGGGCCCTGATCCTTGGAGGTCAGAGGAAGAGCAAGCGTCACGCGCATGTCCATTGCAATCGCTAGAAGTGAGAGCTCTTCGAGACGTTTTATCCCAACATCTGTGCTCATATCTCCTGTTGTACTGGCAAAACCGTGGACGCCGCGATGCGTGAGATCAAACAAGTACTCGGAGAGCGTAAGTGATCCGCCAAATAGTTTCCATGTTTGGTAAATGTTATTTGCGCCTTTGATGACAATTGCCGACTGCGGCGCAATTTTATGAATGGCTCCGACAATATCTCGGAGATCGAATGAAAGAGTCGGATGAGCGGAGACGTCAACGGTAATGGAGATCGACGATGAGTCGTTAGAGAGCGAGCCCGCAGCTAACTCGGCAAATTTAAATTGGAGATGTTGGTCAAATGAGGCTGTCTCGGTAAATTCCGCAGCGTCTACGTGAATCGTTTCAGAAAATGTGAATGGTTTAGGTACTAGATCTTGCGCGCGACGGTCTTCCACGGCTTGGATGAGATCATTTAAAGTTGCTGTCGACGCAAGTTGCCATGTTTCATGAACCGAGAGTACGGAATCATTTTTAATACGATTCAATAGCTCGGCCGCTAAAGGTTCGGTGATTTCACTTGCTGGTTGGAGATAAGCGCGATCAGATTCGTTGACGGGTTCATATAGGGTTGTCCGCTCTACCGGAATGCGGCCGCTACGACGAATTAATGATTCGAGGTTGCCGCGCGTCATAATCATGCCGGAGCGCCCGCCTGCTGCTTTACTGATTTTTTCTTCGAGGACCGTTCCGTCAAGGTCATTTGCTCCAAAGCTGAGAGCGAGTTGGGCGATATCTTGACCGAGCATCACCCAGTAACTTTTGATGTGCTTGAAATTATCGAGATAGAGTCGAGCGACAGCAATATTGCGGAGATCATCACTGCCAAAAGTGTAACGATCGACTCCCATCTCATTTTGAAACGGTTGAAATGATAGCGGAATAAAGACGTTGAAGCCCGCAGTCTCGTCCTGGAGCTCTCGCAGGCGACGCATATGATCCACGCGATGCTCGTAACGCTCAATATGTCCGTAAAGCATAGTGCAGTTTGAACGCATTCCTAGACCGTGTGCGGTGCGATGCGTGTCAATCCACTGTTCACCGGAAACCTTCGTGTCGCAAATGGCATCGCGGATCTCGGGGTGAAAAATTTCAGCCCCACCA
>CAZUYQ010000149.1:0-403 GCA_964624705.1 uncultured Polynucleobacter sp. | reverse complement strand
CCGCGTTGCGCAACTCTTCAATCACCTGCCCAATCGATTTACGAGCCTTGCGCGCCATCCAATCAATTTCGACTGCAGTAAAAGCTTTAAGATGAATGTCTGGATATGCCTTGCGAAGGGCAGCGATCATATCGACATAACGCTGAAAGCCCCAACGTGGGTGCAGGCCTCCCACCATATGGAGCTCCGTTGCACCCTGCGCAATGGCCTCGCCGGCCTTCGTGATCATTTCATCGATCTCGTATGCGTAACCGCCAGCTTCGCCGGGCTTTTTGCTATAAGCGCAAAATTTACATGAGAGGGCACATATATTGGGTGGGTTGATATGACGATTAACGTTGTAAAAAACGGCTTTGCCGTTCTTACGGAGATTAACAGCGTTCGCTAAATTACCAAGTTCGCC
>CAZUYQ010000148.1:10488-11918 GCA_964624705.1 uncultured Polynucleobacter sp. | reverse complement strand
TCAGTTCCTTGCTCGAACGAAGAGGTGATAGTGCCATCAGCGAGTACGGCCCAGCTATATGAAAATACCACTTGCTGCGAGAGTTCATCGGCATTGTATCTCAAAGTTCCACTGCTACTGCAAACGACCTCTTTTGCCGTTTTCTTGTCGAATGTTGAAAATTCGTTGCCGGTGCTACGATCATTATGAAGAACAGTTTTGATTCTGTTGCCAGATGGATCGAGGACGATTACGTCTTCGGAGATCGTCAGACGTTTGCAGATTTGTTCGGCCGTTAAAGGCCCTTTGCTCTCGGTTGAAAAAGCCGAGGACGAAAGAATGGTTAAACCAGGGATAGCAAGGATAATTTTTTTGCAAATGAAATTCATGTTAATACTCCAGATTCGAAATGATGGTTTATGAAACAAAATTCTCACTCTTACTTGGCCACCAAATGCATTTCGGTTGCATCCACGTCCGAAAAATATTTCTGACTATCATCGTTGCCCGAATTTGAATTGCGAAAAACAATAGTAGCGGCGGTGAAACCCACAGCTGCCGCGATGCTCCATTCGATTATTTTCCTTGTTAATGGATAAGATGCTCGAGGCCTATTCTGACTTGGTCCCAAATTTTCCCAGCTGTTAAGCATGTTTTGATTAGGCGTCGGACCCCTTAAAGGCGCTAGTAAGGAGTCTAACTCAGGATCGCGGCCGAGGTCTTGGTCTGTTGGTTTCATAGTAGATCTTCCTTTAATAAATTTTTTGCTTCGAGTGCGGTTTTGATTTTAAGCTTCGCGCGGTGCATATGACTCTTTACAGTGTTCAGAGGCAGCCGAGTAAGTTCTGCGATTTGCGTTAGGGTCAGATCTTGATCGATCAGTAGCAGAATAATTTCTCTCTCGGGGTCCACTAACGTCGCGATCGCTTCGCGTAGTTTCCCGTGGGCATTCTGATCGGAGATAGCTTGTTGGAGAGAATCGGGTGCAGGAACAGAAGCAGATAATTCTCCACCAGCGTCCCTGCCCTGAGATTTATATGCTTCCATTGCGACGTATTTTGCGATGCCAAAGGCATAGGCGATCAAGTCACCTGCTTTGGAATCATAATCACCTGCTTTGACTTTCTTTAAAAGGCGAATCAGAGATTCCTGGACGAGATCGGCTGCTGTAGCCTCATCAAAGCGTGCACAGAAATAACGAAATAACTTTGGACCATGCGTATGGACAAACGATTTCCAGGAATGGGGAGAGTCAAACATAGACGGAATTATCCCGAAGTTTCAAGATTACGTATAGCACCACATAATCTATATTGGTCCTTCGGGAGAAAAAGGTTGCAGTCTAAAAAAATTAAAATCTTGCCAAAACCATTCCGGTCTCAACGCCCCGCACTTTCCAGGACGAAGTACTGATGGTCGGTTGTACGATCAATTGGTATTCCTTGGCCTGG
>CAZUYQ010000148.1:7281-10478 GCA_964624705.1 uncultured Polynucleobacter sp. | reverse complement strand
TTGTCTTGATCTTGGGCATCATTGAATGCAAACGATGGTGCGACGACCAGGTAAGTTCCAAAGATAGTGCCGGCAAAAAATCCGACCGAGGCCCCGATCGCGACATAGCGAAGATTGTCGGTGGGTTCATCTTTGAAGCTTAATAGTGCTGCACCGACGGCCGCGCCCAAGGCAGTCGCGTAACCAGCGGAAACAAATACTTCCTGGTATTTATGTTCGAGAGTGAGGGCTGAGGCTGAGGCGGTTTGAGGTGATAAGCCGGTGATCAGGAATGTAGCGAGTGCAATGCTAGTGATAAGCGGGCGTAGTGGTTTTCTCATGGCAGCTCCTTGTTTCAAATCAAACTTCTAGAATCTATCTAATAGTTTACCCGTTTTGAATCCCTATTGCCAAAATGCCGTTGCCAATCCTTTCTTAAACCGCTATAAAGAAGGTTCAACAGATCGCTTCAGATCGAAATTCCCCGTCAAGTCAGATCCTTATCGAACTTCAATGGAATAATTCCCATCAAAAAAGCATCTCTAAACACCAGAATCGCAAATGGACAAGACTGTTTTTGTCCGATTTTTTAACTACTAAGAGGTTTCTTTTCGCATGAGTGACGGCAGCCAAAACCGCAATGACCCCAACCCTAAGAAGCGCCCGGGCCGTGCCCCACGGGCGTCCGCACCGACTGCTGAACCTGCTAGCACAGCTAGCGAAGTGGCAGTCCTCGAGGCACCAGTTGCCCCTCCAGCGGCACCACCAGTTCAGGCGCAGCGAGCAGCTCCTCCTCCGGCGCCGGCGGCTCCACAGCCACCGATCCAAACGCAGCGCAATGCGCCGCCACCGCCAAACCCAAATTCTTATACGACGACGCCAGCGCCTCGTCGTGATGCACCCCGTCCAGTCGATGCCAACATGGTCGAGATCAATCTAAAAGAACTTAAAGATCGCCATATCAACGATCTTAATAAAATGGCCCGTGAGCTCGAGATTGAAGGCGCTAGTAACTTGCGTAAGCAAGAATTGATCTTCGCGATTCTAAAAAATCTCTCAGAACGCGGCGGCCTTGTGTATGGTGAAGGTACCTTAGAGACTCTTCCAGATGGATTTGGCTTCTTACGTGCACCTGATTACAACTACCTTCCAGGCTCAGATGATATTTACGTATCACCAAGTCAGATTCGCAGATTTAACTTGAGGACTGGTGATACGGTCTCGGGCCAAATCCGACCTCCAAAAGACGGCGAACGTTATTTCGCACTCCTCAAAGTCGAAAAAGTAAACGGTGCCTCACCCGATCAGAGTTCAGAGAAAATTATCTTCGATAACTTGACTCCGCTCTATCCGATGGAAAAGTTCAAGATGGAATACGATCCGCAAAATCTTGCGACTCGTGTGATCGATCTTCTCGTTCCAATCGGTAAAGGTCAGCGTTCGCTTATCGTAGCGCCACCGCGTACTGGTAAAACCGTGCTTATGCAAAACATTGCAAGCGCAATTGCTCGTAATCATCCTGAGGTGAAGTTGATCGTTCTATTGATCGATGAGCGTCCTGAGGAAGTGACCGATATGCAACGCAGTGTTCGCGGTGAAGTTATTAGCTCGACTTTCGATGAGCCAGCTCACCGTCACGTTCAAGTGGCAGAGATGGTTATTGAGAAAGCAAAACGCTTAGTCGAACACGGTAACGACGTTGTGATTCTTCTCGACTCGATTACTCGTTTGGCCCGTGCCTATAACTCCGTAGTTCCTCCTTCTGGTAAGATTCTTTCCGGTGGTGTGGATGCGAATGCTCTTGATAAGCCTAAGCGCTTCTTCGGTGCAGCTCGTAATATCGAAAACGGTGGATCCTTGACGATTATCGCAACCGCGTTGATCGAAACCGGCAGTCGGATGGACGAGGTTATTTTCGAGGAATTTAAAGGTACAGGTAATATGGAACTTCACCTGGATCGTAAACTTTCCGAAAAACGCGTTTACCCAGCAATCGATCTCAACAAATCTGGTACCCGTAAGGAAGACTTACTCTTGCCAAGAGAGATCCTGAACCGCATGTGGATCTTGCGTAAACTTCTTTCACCAAGAAATACCGTCGACGCGATGGAGTTCTTGCTTGAGAAGATTGAGAAGACAAAAACAAACGCTGAATTTATTTCATCAATGAACGGATGATTAAGCTGAATGTTTGAGAAATTAGAAATAATCGAGCGCCGCTTCGAAGAACTCGAGGCGGCGTTGTCGCAGGACGGGCTCGACTCGAGAGAGTTCACAAAGATTTCCAAGGAACGAGCTCTCGTTCTGGAAGTTGTTGAGAGCTTTCGTGTTTACAAGGCATTGCTAAAACGGCGTGATGAAGCCAAGGCGATGTTGGAAGAATCGGATGCCGAGATGCGGGCTCTTGCAAAAGAAGAGCTTGATATCGTCGTTGGTGAGCTTGCCACCGCTGAACACAATTTAACGCTGATGATGCTGCCAAAAGATCCTAATGATACTCGGAACGTGATGCTTGAAATTCGTGCGGGTACCGGCGGCGAAGAAGCTGCTTTGTTTGCGGGTGATTTATACCGGATGTATATGCGCTATGCCAGTAAGGTGGGTTGGCGTACAGAAGTATTGAGTTCGACGACATCTGAACGCGGTGGTTACCGTGAAATTGTAGCGATGATTACTGGTGAAAAAGTTTATAGTCGTATGAAATTTGAGAGTGGCGTGCACCGCGTTCAAAGGGTGCCTGAGACGGAAGCACAAGGGCGGATTCATACCTCGGCCTGTACCGTTGCCGTACTCCCCGAAGCCGATGACGTTGAAGTCGAAGTAAGACCTCAAGATCTTGAAATCACCGCGTGCCGTTCTACTGGAGCTGGCGGACAGCACGTTAACACGACCGATTCCGCCGTGCGTATTGTCCATAAACCTTCTGGTCTGGTCGTCGAGTGTCAGGAAGAGCGTTCGCAGCTTAAAAACAAAGAGCGGGCCCTTAAAGTTTTGAAAACAAAGCTTTTTGAAAAAGCACAGCAGGAGCAGGACGATGCCCAGCATGAGCAGGGCCGCGACCGCGTTGATGGGCTCGAGCCACTTCCAGCGCCCACCGGGGCTCGGGTTACCAAGCGACTCGGACAGGGCGAGTTCTTCAGCAGTCGCGCTCATGACGATTTTCCGAACAGATCCGAGGAAGGAAGGCGCGCCGACCCGACCGGGCCGCGCGTCGCACT
>CAZUYQ010000148.1:1375-7271 GCA_964624705.1 uncultured Polynucleobacter sp. | reverse complement strand
GGGCTCCGGTGACCGCAGCGAGCGCATTCGGACCTATAACTTCCCGCAGGGGCGCCTCACCGATCATCGGATCAATTACACAGTTTATAATCTGCCTGAAATTATTAATGGCGACATTGATGATGTTTTGGATAAACTAGGAACATCACATCAGGCAGAACTATTAAAATCAGAATTGGGCCAACACTAAGGACATTTGCAGCATGAGCTCTTGGCTTTCTCCGGCTGATCAAGATCCTCCTACGGCTGTAAATCCAGATACCTGGACGGTACAGAGGGTTTTGACGTGGTCGACGGCTTGGCTGAAAGAAAAATCAAGCTCTGAAATTGTCCAAAGTCCAAGGCTCGATGTGGAACTGCTGTTAGCGCATGTTCTCGAGTGTGACCGGATGAAGTTGTATCTTCAACTTGATCGTCCTTTGACGCGTGAAGAACGCGAGGCTTTTAAGCTCTTGCTTCGTCGCCGTGTTGAGGGCGAACCAATACCGTATATTGTTGGCTACCGAGATTTTTACCGGCATCGCTTCACAGTGAGTCGTGATGTTTTAATTCCGCGTGCGGATACTGAAACATTGGTGGAATGCTCTTTGAGCTTAAACCCTGCCGAATCAGAGGCGCTGATCCTCGATGTGGGGACGGGTAGTGGTTGTGTGGCGATTTCCCTTGCTTGCTCATTGCCAAATGCCAAGGTCGTCGCCTGGGATATCTCAGAAGCCGCTGTGAAAATTGCACGGCAGAATGCCGACGATCTAAAATGTGCGAATATCCAAATTGAATTGTGTGATGTCCTGACTGCGTCGCCGCAGCAAAAATTCTCGCATATCACGTCAAATCCTCCCTATATTGCCCGCTCCGAAGAATCTTCCTTGGCTTTGTCAGTTAAAAATTATGAACCGCATATTGCACTTTTTGATGATGCTGCTGCAGATGGGCTTAACTTCTACCGCGTATTAGCCAAAAAAGCCGTCGAATGGCTTACCCCAGGTGGTTCGATCGCTGTTGAATGCGGCCATACTCAAGCTCAGAAAGTTCAAGATATCTTCGCATCCGCCGGCCTGACAAAACTTACCATAACCAAAGATCTTGCTGGGATTGATCGGGTGGTATCCGGTTATTATTTTGAGCCTCAGTCATAAAGCAGTTCTTCGGCTTAAAGGCCTCAGGATGACTGAATTTTTGCTATGGAACTCGCAGGTTATTCAAAAGTTAATTAATTGTATTTTAGAATAATCCCCCTTATACTAAAGTATGGATAAATTACTTTACAAGCTAATAAAAAGACAAAAAGAAGAATTATTTCAAGAAGATAGGTCTCATTTAGTTAGCCGGGAAGCCCTCGAAAACTTAAATAAAGCCCTCTTGTCCCCTCTTGTTAAGGTTATCCTTGGACCTAGGCGTTGTGGGAAATCTACATTGGCTAAGCTGGCGCTTAAGGCAACCGAGTTTGCGTATTTAAATTTTGAAGATGAAGGACTGCCAAGCAGTGTTACCGGCGATGAAATAATGACCGCTTTAGATAGTATTTATCCCAAAGCGAAAGTTTTATTCTTTGATGAGATTCAAAATTTTCCCCGATGGGAACAATTTATTCATCGATTACATCGAGAGGGACGTAATTGTCTCGTTACAGGGTCCAACGCGCATCTTCTTAGTAATGAAATGGCGACAGCGTTAACTGGTCGCCATATTGCAATTCATTTATTACCATTTTCGTATCGTGAATTTCTAGCAGTAGGACATAGTGATCGTGAAAATCATTTGTCTGTGTATCTTAGTCACGGTGGTTTTCCGGAGATCGTGACGGAACAAAGTGATGTAGTCGCATATCTTGGCGCTCTTTGGGATTCCATCATTTTGAAGGATGTGGTTCGTCGATACAAAATTCGCAATGTTAGAGATCTACAGGATCTCTATACTTTGATTTTGCATTCTGTAACATCGAGATTCAATAATGATAGCTTGGTCCGAGCACTGGGTGGAAGAGTTAGTGCTCCCACAGTTAAAAAATTCTTAGCTTATGGTCAGCAAGCTTTTTTATTTTCGGAGCTTGAGAGGTTTCATTTTGGGGCGAGGAAGAGACTTAAATTCGATCGTAAAATGTATGTTTATGACAATGGATTTTTGGCGGCAAAAAAAGTTTCAATCAGTCCAGACTCAGAGCGACTTTTAGAAAATATGGTTTTTGTGGAGTTGGTGCGTCGCGGATACAGCCCTAATATGAATCTTTTTTATTATATAACAAACTCTGGTTATGAAGTGGATTTTTTGACAAGGAAAAATGCTAAGATTCATGAGCTTATTCAAGTTACCTGGACTATGCTCGAACATAAAACCCGTGAAAGAGAGATAAGATCGTTGCTGACTGCGGCAAAAGAACTGAAAGTTACAAAAATTCGAATTTTAACCTGGGATCACTCCGAAACCATTGAACATGGTGATGTAAAAATTAGAGTCGAACCTGTGAGAGAGTGGTTAACAAATTTCTCAATGGAGTAGAATACAAAATGAAGACATTATCCGTATTTCATTTAGATGATGACCTATTCGAGCTACGTCGAATCGCTGACGCACTCCATTCACCCAATGAATTTTGCAAGTTTGATGTCCAATCATTTTCTTCGCATTCAGACTTGATCACTGCCGCGCAAAACCAACCTCACATTGATATTTTTCTTCTCGATATGCATCTAGGTGACGATAAATCATCGAGTTCGGGTACTTCAGTGATGAGCCAATTGCGAAAAGATCCTGCATTCAAGAATTCCATTTTTATGATGCACTCGGGCGATGTTGCAAGTATCAAAACTTGCTTAACTCAAGGTGCGGACGATTTTATTCTAAAGGCAAAAGATTTAACTGATTTGCCATTTAGACTTTTTACTATTCATCGTCACTGCGAAGTCGCTGCAATATCGCAACCAAAACCAAGCCGTTATCCGCCGCCGGTTGTCATTGGCAAAAGTATGCAAGAGTTGGCGACTCGCCTAGGTCGTATTGCACAATCAGCAATACGGTCTATTTATGTTTTAGGTCCCTCGGGATCTGGTAAAGAAGTTTTAGCTTCAGTATTGGAGGCAAATCTTCCTGAAGGAATGCCTTTTGTTCGGGTGAACTGTGCTGCCATCACTCCAACCCTTTTGGAAAGTGAATTGTTCGGACATGGTAAAGGTGCCTTTACGGGTGCCGTTCAGGCTCGTATAGGTTTACTGGAATCGGCGTCAGGCGGTTGGATCTTTTTAGATGAAGTGGCATCGTTATCTCCTTCAGCTCAAGCTGCCATGTTGCGTGCCATCGAAAATCAAGAAATTATTCGCGTTGGTGAAACAGCAGTTCGTAAAATTCATGTGAAATTCATGGTGGCCAGTAATATTTCCTTAGAAACATTAGTTGCTGCAGGTCAGTTTCGTAATGATCTTTTTCAGCGTTTTCGCGAGGCAGAACTCGTGATTCCGCCTTTAAATCAGCGCAAGAGTGATATCTCGCCGATGATTGATTTCTTTTGCGAGACGGAGCAAGCTGGGCCGTACCGCGTCAGTCCTGAAGCACGCATGCTATTAGAAGGTGCAGATTGGTCGAAGGGTAATGTGCGGGCGTTGCGGAACACCTTGCGTGCGATGACAGAATACAGTGCCAATGGACTTCTCACTGCCAAAGGCTTACCGCAATGGATTTTTGAGCAGTCGACGCTGAGTCAGAATCGATCTGACGAAAAGACTCAAGGCGATTTAGAATCAAATGAAGAACAGTTGGTGGTTCCGTTTAGCGTCGATCATATTCCGTCGTTTGAAACTCTGTGTAATCGATTGCTAGTTGCAGCAGTGAGTATTCTTTATCAACGAACCGAATATGGGTCTTTGAGGAAAGTAGCTGATGCTCTCGGCCTATCTCGGACGACTATGACAAATCATCTTAAAAAGGCAGTGGAATCGAAAGAGAAAATCCCTTCCATTATTGTCGAACTTCTTAATGCAAAGTGAATAGCTGTGAAAATTATACATTTAACGGATGCTGAGACGCAGGCACTAGGTTGGCCTGAACACGAAACCCATATGATTGTGACAGCAACGGAGCAGGAAGTTGCAGAAAGTTCCATGCGTATTCATGATCTTAACGCCGCTATTAGACGAATTACGACCATGCGGAAAATGCTGGATGAAGGATTCGATTTTACTGCAGTGAGTGCTAAAGCACTTCTTTTACAGCTGGATCAGGCGATTGCTACGATAGAGCAAGAAGCTGTGTTGTCGTTGGAACTGCTAGAGAAATTGAAATAATTTCGGGACACAGAACGAAACCGAAACTATTCAGAAAATAGCGTCGGTCACTGACGTTTTTCTGCATTAAAAGTGTCACTTCCGTACACCCCTATAAATTTGTTATGTCTAGACAATGTCAAGAATCGCACGAGTCATAATTCCAGGAATACCGCATCACGTAACGCAGCGTGGTAATAGGCGGCAGCGTACCTTTTTCTCTGACGCTAATTATGAATCCTATCTAAATCTTTTAGCAGCAACGGCTAAAGCATTTAATTTTGATATTTGGTCTTATTGTTTGATGCCAAACCATGTTCATCTCTTAGCTGTGCCGCGGCATGAGGGATCACTGCGCGAAGGAATTGGTCAAACTCATAATAGCTACACTCGGATGGTAAATCGCGAAAACGGCTGGACTGGGTGCTTGTGGCAGGGTCGGTTTTTTTCCTGCCCAATCGATCCAATACGTGCTGCTATCGTGGCACGTTATATTGAACTGAATCCCGTGAGAGCTGGTTTGTGTAAACATCCGCGTGAATATCGCTGGAGTAGCGCCGATGCCGCCTGTAGTTCAAATAATTCTTCGCAAAATGCATTCTCTCCGCTCGTTTCGCCTATCGGATCGTGGGAAGAATTTCTCTGTCATGATTTGAAGGACAATAATATTGATCCTATCGATCTGTGGCGGTGTTCGCAATCAGGCAGGCCATTTGGTTCCGAGCATTTTGTAAAGGATATGGAAAGTACCACTGGGCGCTTGTTGGCTCCAATGCGACGCGGCCCGAAGACTGAGTCGTCGGGCCGCGTACACAAATAATTTCGGTTTCGTTGTGTGTCCTGAAATAGATTAGAACTGTGGAGCCAGTGGAACAATCTCGAAATCTGCGGTCCCACGTTGACCGAGAATGTTGCTTCCCCAACATGTAACCTTTCCTGATATCAGCACTGCGCAGGTATGCTCATCACCTGCAGATACGCTTTTCGCGCTTTCTGAAAGTGGAACGATCTCGAAGTTCTTCTTCGTTCCAAGCGCCCAGCTCTTACCCCAGCATGTTACTTTTCCCGAAGTGAGAACAGCACAGGTGTGCTCGTGTCCAGCCGATATACTTTTTGCATTTTCAGGAAGCGGAACGATACTGAAGTTCTTTCCCGGTCCAAGTTGACTATGACCCTCGTCTCCCCAGCATGTAACCTTTCCCGAAGTTAAGAGAGCGCAGGTATGGAAACGTCCCGCAGACACGCTTTCCGCGGTATCCAGAAGGTGGACAATGCCGCCATTTTCGCTGGTACCTCGTAATCGGGTGTCGTCGTTAGACGCCCAACTTGTCCCCAGCATTCGACTTTTCCAGACTGCAGCAGCGCGCACGCGTCGTATGCGTCCGTAGAAACCATCAAAGCTTTGTCAGATAAGGGGATTATTCCAGCGTCATTTGATTTGTTATATAAAGGGATAGTTCCCCAACAAAAGACTTTGCCAGATATTAGGACTGCGCATGTGTAGTATGGGCCTGCGGATAAACTTGTTGCTGCTTCCGGGAGTTTTACAACCCCAAAATTTT
This sequence comes from uncultured Polynucleobacter sp., assembly GCA_964624705.1. Classification (GTDB taxonomy): domain Bacteria; phylum Bdellovibrionota_B; class Oligoflexia; order Oligoflexales; family RGVZ01; genus CAMDKS01. Next base: position 1,456 of record CAZUYQ010000148.1, on the reverse strand, counting down.
TCTCACTTCCTTCGCCTTGGTAGCTTGTTCCCCAGCAAACGACTTCTCCTGTGGTCATGAGAGAACAAGTATGATGCGATC
>CAZUYQ010000148.1:0-1164 GCA_964624705.1 uncultured Polynucleobacter sp. | reverse complement strand
TCTTTTCGGCAAGCAGTGCCTGCGTGAGAGCGACTTTATCGCCACCAGCGTGCGCTTCAGCTTCTACTTCCGAAACCTTTGCCTTCAGCCTTTCCAAATCAACCAAGAAACTACCCGTCGCGGCATTGCCACGACTTTTTTGATAGTCTTCAATGCGCTTCATCTCGCCTCGTAGACGAGCAATCTCTGCATCAAGAGCTGTTTTTGCCTTTGTCTCACTATCAAGGCTTGTATTGAGTTCTGATTCTTTTTGTTTAACCGCGGCATCATACTCTGTAGCGTAGGTTTCACGTTGGTTTTTAGCAGTAGTGCTAAGATATTTTAAGAACTCCACTGACGGGTTTGTCATCGCCTTGATCAGATAGTCCTTAAACGTTGCGACCGCATAAGAACTTTCATTGGTATCTGTTTTAGGGCATTTGCCGTCAACATCTTGTCGGGTATCGATGATCTCAAGGACGGGACATTCGCGAACGATGACGTGATCGTTTTGTCCGTAGACAAAAAAGCTACGGCCATCACCACCCACCACAACCTGGTCTTTCATATGAGAGTTGTTTGCGCTACGGCAGGAGGAGAGTTGATAGAGTGCTATCAAGATAAGGGAATAGGAGCGGGGGAACATAATGTGATTCCTTTCGTGTAAGAATGACGACGGCCAATCCGTCTATGTAGTAAGGGATTGCAGATAGTATACCATGCGGATGTCTTGTTTAAGCAGCTGTTTTAAGCCTAGTATTCCTTCTAAGTAACTCTTCCGAAACAGCTGTAGCCAGACTGTGAGGAATAGACTTATTTGAAGTATCGACTCGAACAACTCGCGAACAAGCATCTCTGAGAGACTTACTAACATCAACGTCTGTGTCATTTGCAAAGATGACACTTTTCATCGAACGACTATAAATAACCTCTCTGAATTCGTTGAGTCTGTTTAGCCAGTAGCCCTTGTTTGCATTCCAACTATCATTTTCCTTCATACCAAAGTCTGTGATAATAAAAATGTCGTCTTGATCAAAGAACAAAGATTCTCTGTCTACATATTCAAAAAGATGAATATTGTTTGGACAAATTCCCGCTGTTTTCAAAAAGTCTTTGGTAGCATATGCCCATTCACCACCAAAAACACCAATGCTAATATTTTTTTGTAATGTACTCATATGGACA
>CAZUYQ010000147.1:0-11972 GCA_964624705.1 uncultured Polynucleobacter sp. | reverse complement strand
AGAACCCACGATGGTTAGAAGGGCACATTCACGAACATGAAAGTCCTCCAGCATTGAACTAGCTTCCAAAATCAATTTCTGCGCTTCAGCGACGATATTGATAGGCATAGTCCAGCGAAAAGAAAGACCGGCGCCATCATTTGTTTGCATCTGCATCTGAACCTGGGGGGTTTCGCCCTTACTCCACATCCACGCACGAATCCGGTCAAAAACTTCAGGGTTCGAACCTTTCACGACGCCCGAAAGAATTGCCATGTTCTTACGATGTGAAATAGCAGTGACAACAAAACGCTCCATAATATTATTCCCCGCGACAATAGTCCCTTTGCGATCAAGATGAAAACTGCTACGAATCTCAATTGGTATTGAATATTTCGCTGCGAGATGAGCTCCCCTTGGATGAAGTACCGAAGCACCGCACCAGGCTAACTCTGTCATTGAGTCCCACGATATTTGATCTATTTTTTTAACGTTACTAACGATTCTCGGATCTGCGGTACAAACACCATCGACATCCTTGTAGAGTTCACATGAACTCGCATTTAGATGACCGGCTAAGGCAATCGCACTTAAATCGCTGCCGCCGCGACCAAGTGTTGTGATTTCTTTGGTCTCATGACTGACTCCTTGAAACCCAGCAACAATCACAACAGAGCCACGATCCAATTGATCGCGAATACGCTGACCGACGATCCGACTAATACGCGCATTTCCGTGTGTGGTATCAGTGACAATACCACTTTGACTGCCTGTGAGTGAGAGTGCCGCCGTACCTTGATCATTTAACGCAATACTTACCAACGCCATGGCAATACGTTCACCCGCAGTCAAGAGCATATCAATCTCACGTTGCGGAGGATGATTCGAAATGGCGTGGGCCATTGCAAGTAATTCGTCGGTCTGATCACCCATAGCGCTGATCACAGCGACTACTTGTTTGCCCGACGCAACCGTGCTGCCAATGTGGGCAGCCACATGACGAATTCGTTCGATACTGCCGACGGAGGTGCCGCCATATTTTTGAATTACAAGTGGTAGATTCATGTAAATATTTGAACCAAATTTAAAAAGATTCGAAAAAGAATAACACTTCGCCTCAGAAATACTTTAAACTAACTACATGAGCAATCACTCAGTATTAGCAGAGGCCGCTTCGGCGACTTCACAAGATATCCCCTCCAGCGAAGGCGCTGCAGGTCCGGCGTATGATCTAGTGACTTCAGCCGCTAAAAGGCTTAGTCAGATCGGCGTTAAAGGACCACAGGCTGTCGAATTATATCAGTATATTACCCAGGGACGCGACTGTATTATAACAGGCTCGGAACAGCTTTTCTTGTCGGCAGCTATCGCGGTGCCAACCTTATATAAGCATGGTCTCATCATTGCCATTATGCCGTCGTTAGAAACACTTCGCCGAGCTCGGCAATTCTTAGAATCCCTTCATCTCCGTGTCGTTTCCTTTGATTTAGCCCCAACAAAATCAGATAAACGAGAGATATGGGAAAAACTAGACCGCAATGAGGCAGATGTCGTTCTAGTCTCACCCGGACGTTTGGCCTCGGTCAGGTTTCGAGAGAGGCTCGCACGCCGTGATATTTCGCTGCTTGTGATCGATCAGGCACAGATGATGAGCCCTTGGTCTAATCGCTTCACACCTACTTATCGTCAAGTGGGTGGTTATTTAGCGGGCTTCAAAGATGTGCCAAAAATTGCGCACATCTGGTCCACACAGAACCGAGTGACCCATGATATTCAAAAACTCCTCGGACTTAAAACTCCTTATATTGGAAAATTAAGTTCTGATGAGGAACTGACGCCTCATATTGAAACCCACCCGATTTCCAATGATGCAGATCGCATTTCCTTGATGGCAGAATTTTTACCAAAACATGGCTGCCAAGGTGTTATTCATGTCGGATCACTAAAACTTTTACACGATACCAAAACCTGGCTTGAATCCCTTGGCGAGTCGCCCGAAGTTGTTAGACCGGGACTCGATGAATTTACTGCTCAGAAAATTAGGACCCGTTTTGAAAAAGGCGATGTACGCATCGTGATTTCTCAAGGGCCTTTTCTATCGACCCTTGAGTCCGCTGCGGGATTAGAATTTGTTATTTTTAATGGTATGCCGGAATCCACTGAACTCTTAGGACAAGAATTATTTGCACACGAGACGGCCGCGCCTATCGCTTGTCAAATTATTTCGAGCGAACGCGATTTCTTTCATCATCGGTTTGCAATTGATAAAAACTATCCAGATGCTCTACTGCTTAGAGCCTGTTTTCAAGGGGTAAAAGACGTCTTTGGGGCCCATTCTTTTGTTCCACCAGAAACCTTAAAAACTCATGTAAAGACGGCAACTCCTTATCCAGAGGAAGATATCGCGCAATGCTTAAACGTCTTACATCGCGAAGGACTGTTAGAGCATGTTTTGGATTCCCTCACAGATCAAATCATGATTAAACTAACATACAGTGGTGGTAATGATTCGGATTTTTGGCATGAGTATCCGCTGCGAAAGCTGGATCAAATTGGTCGCCTAGAACGAACACGTGATTTCCTTGCTACGGCAGGGGATAAGGGTAAACTTCTGCGAAATCTGCTTCGCATTTAAAGTATGAGTTTATGGGCGTACAAGTCACAATTTTAGGTAGCGGCACTTCCACGGGCGTTCCAGTTCTCGGATGTTCCTGTGATGTTTGTAAAAGTCGCGATCCACGCAATGAGCGCTGGCGCGCGAGTATTTTAATCAAAACATCTGAGGGGATCCCAATAGTTATCGACACGGGACCTGAATTTCGCCTGCAACTAATACGTGCGCAGGTGAGTGAGCTTCAGCATGTTATCTACACTCATCTTCACGCCGATCACTGCCATGGTTTTGATGATCTTCGCGGATTGTTTTTTAACAGCGGTAACCCCATTGCCTGTTACCTCGACGCGGAATATATCGGTGAATTAAAAAATCGCTTTCATTACGCATTTGAGGATACAGGTTATTTGGGCGGTAGACCTGATATTCACTTGAATCCTTTGCCACAGGATGGTGGCAGATTTGATATTGCGGGACAGGAAGCGGATACGATCCGGCTTCCTCACGGCAACGTCCTAACCAACGCATTTCGATTCGGCAACTTTGCCTATGCCACTGATTTCAAGGAATTTCCTCAAGAAGCCATTGAACGATGGCGTGGAAAAATCCATACCATGGTTGCAAGTGGCCTCCGCTGGAGAGAACACAAAACGCACTCCACCATCAGTGAAACTCTCGCTATTTTTAAAGCTCTCGGCGTAAAACGAGGCATTGTTACCCACATGAATCACGAAATTGAGTATGTTCGAGATAGCAAATTGATTCCCGAAGGAGTCGAGTTAGCGTATGATGGGCTCGTTATCGATTGCCCTTAAATCAAGCAACTCTTTTTGCTTTGACTCTTACCGAGGTTTTACATGAATACAGCCTTGTGGCTGCTGACGATCGTCAATTTACTCAATTATATTGACCGCTATATTATTGCTTCCGTCGCACCAAAGATCGAAGCTGAGTTCGGGCTGAGTCACGCTCAAACCGGCATGTTAATGAGCGCCTTTATGATTGGCTATATGTTTACAAGCCCGATCTTTGGATGGCTGGGCGATCGACATAATCGCCCTCGTCTGATGGGTTTTGGCGTTCTTTGTTGGAGCTTTGCCACAGCCGCCTCTGGTGCAGTCGCTTCATTTATACCGCTACTTGGATCACGAATTGCTGTGGGCGTTGGCGAAGCAAGCTACGCTACAATTTCACCACCATATATTCGTGATCGCCTCCAAAATCCAAAATTTATCAACCGCGCGATGGGCCTTTTTTACACGGCCATTCCCATTGGAGCAGCCATCGGTTATATGTGGGGTGGTTGGATGGCTGATCACTATCACTGGCGCTGGGCCTTCTACTTAGGTGCTTTACCCGGATTTATTTTAGGCGCCGCCGTTTGGTTTATGAAAGAACCAGCGCGGACCAAAGATGCGGCCGGCTCGGTTCCGATCAATAAGAGCGAATCTCTTCGTCAACTCTGGAATAACCGAGAATATCGCTTATCGGTCATGGGCTATATTGCTTATACCTTTGGTCTTGGCGGTTTTGCGGCATGGGCTCCTCAGTACGGCGTTGAAGTCCTCGGAGTAAGCTTATCGGAAAGTAGTTTTAAGATCGGTGCCGTCACCTGTATGGCCGGTATTATCGGCACTCTGATTGGCGGCAAATGGGGCGATATCTTTGTGAAGAATGATGCAAAGGATACCGCTGCGACGGCACGAGCATGTAATAAGCTTTCTTGCTGTTCATGCAACCACAATGAACGGCTTTATGATCGCAATGTTATTTGTCCAGATCGCTTTATTTGCGGCCTCTGCACCTATTAATACTGGTGTTCTCGCGGCAGTCCCGCCAAGTATCGCCGCGACAGCATTTGCATTTCAGATATTTATTATTCACGCACTTGGAGACGTCATTTCTCCGCCATTTATCGGTTGGCTATCGGACCGCATACCCATGCAAAGCGCTATGAATGTACTTGCTGGGGCGATTGGAGTCAGTGCACTTATCTGGTGGCGTTCTGGAGTAGCACCCAAACAAGCAACTACCTTAGCATCTTAAAGTTTGATTTAGATTTATAGGAGAACCTCACTATGGCACGTACCCCGTCTTCCATGCTCGCACTCGGAACAGATTTACCCGCATTTGATTTGCCCGACACCGACGGTAAAATGATCTCGTCCTCCCATTATAAAAATAAGCCGCTACTTGTTTTGTTTATCTGCAATCATTGTCCCTTTGTCATTCATGTCCAGAGTCAGCTGGCAGCTATTGGTCGTGATTATACCGCAAAAGGTGTCGGTATTATCGCCATTAACAGTAACGACATCATTGCTCATCCAGATGATAGCCCTGCCAAAATGAAGCTCGAAAAAGAAAAAGCTGGGTATGTTTTCCCTTATCTTTTTGACGAATCTCAAGCCGTTGCAAAAGCATTTCACGCCGCCTGCACGCCCGATATTTATTTATTCGATGCTAACCATAAGTTGGTGTACCGAGGTCAGCTGGATGACAGCCGTCCGTCTAATCAGGTGCCGGTGACAGGAAAAGATTTACGAGCTGCACTTGATGCCGTGACAGAAAAACGGCCTGTTCCGTTCGAGCAAAAGCCGTCTCTTGGGTGTAACATAAAATGGAAAGCCGGTAACGAACTGTCTCTCTAGAGAAACTTTGTTCATATAGTAAAATGTGGAGACATTAAATCAACAAATTATGCCGATTTTGATTTCGCCTCATCTTCCTCAGGCCCTTGGGCTTCCATAGATTTATCGACAAATTCTTTAAGGCTATTTTCGGTTTTAGTATCAATCTGAACAATGCGTACTGCAATGCCAGGACCTGTAATTTCTGATCCAGGTTCACCCGGCATCACTTTACGCACCATTTTTCCATTGAAGAACAATGTTTGATCGCCAATATCAAGCCAGATTTCCATGATGGAAGCTGGCGTAAATGGAAAGCGTCCTGGTTTTTCAAAATCAAGAAAGAAACCTGTGTAACTAACATTACGAGTTTGCATTTCGTAACGCATGGTTCCGCCGATGGAGGTCAATAAAACCTTTAACGGTTTCGGTAACCGTAGGCGGATGACTCTTCTGTTTTCTCTTCTTCCTTGGTCATTCATATAAAAACCCCACTCTAATTGCCATTCCAAGTGAACACTTAGAAATTCGGCTTATTAAGAGTGGGGCTTAAGCACTAAAACGATGAATGCAATAATTACAAGATCTTAGCTTTTTTTGGTACGACCAAGTTCTTCGTCAATAATACGTTTGAACTCTTCGTAAGGCTGAGCTCCTGAGATACGTCGGCCATTGATAAAGAACGCTGGAGTTCCTGTTACGCCGTTTTTCATCCCGCTTTCGATGTTTGCATCAATAATTTGATACACTGGAGCTGGATTCTTCACACAAGCTTCCCATTTCGCTTTATCACCAACAACTTTCGTCGCGTATTTCTTGAGACTCTCGTCATCGAGGCTCTGTTGATTATTAAAGAGCTCCGAGTACATATGCCAGTACTTACCTTGCTGAGCGGCACAATGTGCAGCAACGGCCGCTGGACGCGCACGATCATGAAAGCTTAATGGGAAGTCACGAGTGGTCCAGCTTAGTTTGCCCTTGTACTCGGTTAGAATGCGTTTTGTAGTTGGCATAACTTTACTGCAGTATGGACATTGGAATTCAGAGTATTCCACGATAGTACCCGGACATGATTTCTTATCACAGCCCATCGCCTTGATATCATCTCCGCCAGGACCAAAACGTGTGATGTCTTTGTCTGAAAGCTTGATATCGTAAACTGGTTCTTTGGGTTGAGGATAATTAATCACTAGATCGCCGGTTTTAAGCGCTTTTTGGATCACTTCTTGCTCGACTGTACGAGATCCGCGGTCCTTCAAAAAATCACGGACTTGCTTATCTTGCTCTTCTTTGCTGAACTTATTGAACTGCGGATTGTCTTTGTATTTTTCAATCATCGCTTTGACTTCAGAACTTGAAATCGTTACGTGCTTGTCGACATATGTTTTGCGAGCTTCTTCTGGAGACGTTTTTGCTTCCGCACCTTTTTTTGCCCAGAAATCTTTTAGGTATTGTTCATGGGCCATGCGCTCGATGATATCAAATTTACGCTTCTCAATTTCGTAAAACTCGCCTTTTTGCTCTTTATCCACATCACCCATAGTAAATGTCTTACCATTCACTTTGAATGCAGGATCAGAGTCAGCTGCGAAAGCTGCGTTGTTTAATAGCATCGCACCGATCGCGATCGCCATTTTTGAAATCATCTTCATACTCAAGTCTCCATTTGCTGGGGAAACCATTATGGCTTCCATGCGTGACAAAAAAATCAACTCTGACCGGGTTTAGATACCATATCAGACCACGGTCAATATGTGAAAAGCAATCCTAAATCGGCGTGACTATGAGAAAAACCGCCATATTTTTAAACACATCCAGGTTTTATTTAAGATCCTTACATTAATTTATTACAAATTTTGAAATTTATGCCGAAGCCCCCAATACCATCGCGCACTTGCGCACCGGTACCAAAGGGAGGCGCGTCACATGGTTGATCATAATCAAAGGATTTCTCATCTACTTCTTATCTTTGCACTTTGTAAAACTACTTCGTCCCTGGCAACCGACTGCAAAAATATCCCCGAGCAATCTGATGCTCCACTCGCTATTTACTGCGAAGATCAAGACAGTTACTCTTTTGATCTTGCCGGTGATCAAATTTCATTCTCAAAGCACGAATTTCAAATTCGTCTTAGTCGGGCAATCAAACTTTGGTGGGCTAGTCATGGATTATCTCAAACCTCTTTAACATACTCCAATGTCGATGTCTGGCTCAGCATACCTGAGGCCAATCCACAGGCGGCCCAAGCTCGTGCCGTTGTGATCAGTCCACTAGGCCACGTGAGCCTATCTTTTGACCTTCATGATGACGAGTGGCTGCTTTCAGATCAAGAGGCTGGTGTTTTAGATAGATACAGCTACCCTGACTCTTACGGCTGGCGCCCTCAACAACTTATGATTTCCTTCAATCCCGGAACATCGCATGAGCAAGCTACGATACTTCTGCAAAAAGCCGGTATTAGATTGTCGGAGGAGACAAGTCCTGGATGGTATAAAGCAGAAACTAAAATTTTTGACGAAAGTTCGGCCATACGTCGTCTTACACAATACGACCGCATGTCAGGCTATGTCCGTTCCTCCCAACTAAATAAACTCTTTGAATGGATTGCTATTCGCGGCAGAACAGTCCATTTTAATATGAACTCGATCGACTGAAGTAAAAAAGGACCTTTTTTCATGGCGACTAAAAAGAAAAGCGATGCTCCCTCGAAATTAGTATGGATAGACTTGGAGATGACGGGACTAGAACCTGATCGTGACGTCATCATTGAAATGGCGACTATTATCACTGATGCTGAATTGAATATCATTGCCGAAGGTCCAGAGATCGTCATCCAACGCTCGCAGGATTTATTTAGTTCGATGGATTCATGGAATAGAGAGCACCATAAAAAAAGCGGCCTTTGGCAAAAAGTAATAACTAGCACGATTAGCGAATCACAAGCCGAAGAAATGACGCTGGCATTTCTTAAGGAACATATCAAAGAACGCGAAAGTCCTCTTTGCGGCAACAGTATCTGGCAAGACCGTAGGTTTATTGCGAAGTATATGAAGAGTCTTGATACCTATCTTCATTATCGTCTCATCGACGTCAGCACATTGAAGACTCTCGGAAACATGTGGTACCCAAATGACATGAAACAGGTTACCGAAAAGAAAAGTTCTCACCGCGCACTCGATGATATTCGCGAGAGCATTGAAGAGTTAAAACGCTACCGCACACTTCTTTTAAAAGCTCTGTAGTCCTCGGAACGACCACATTCAAAAAAAACACAATTCAAAAAATTTTTGTGATAACATTCTCTAAACTTTTGAATGCCAAGGAGGCTCAATGAAATTATTTCGACAAATTCGAAGTTACGCCCTTGTTACCATGATGTTTGCGATGGGCGCAGGGACATCCTACGCAGAAGAAACTCCAGTAGAGACTGAAGGTGGAGTACCCATTGCAGCTATTTTGCTTGAGCCAGGACACTATGTCACCTCAGGTCAAAACTATCTCAATAACGTTGTCGTAAAAAGCTGGATGAATAAGACCATCATCGAAGGAAATATTTACTACGCTGGTCATCCGTTTAAATTCACAACCGAAGTCAAAGCTGTTTTAAATACGCCGAATGCGTTTACTGCTGACGGTAACTTTACACAGGCTTGGAGCAATGGAGCCGTATGCACCATTCCTATGAAATTAGAAATTCAACGCGAAAATAATCAACTCTTTTTCCGTTCCTACACACCTGCAAGCGTTGCAGCACAAGCACCTGTAGGCCAAGAATGCCGCCGTTATAACAACTATGTTTGGACCTTCTTTGACAAGCCTTATGTGTTAAGCCACATGGAATAAGTTTCGGTACGAAATAAAATAAAGAAGCCAGCTCCACAATCAAGGAACTGGCTTCTTTTTTAACTAAAGAACAACCTCTAAAAATATCAATCAATACTCAGTTGCCATCTGTTCAAGCCCTAACTGCGGACAACTCGCAACGCAGCGGTCCCAATTCTCCGAACCAAACGTAAAATAATCTTCGCAGCAGGAGACACAACGATTCGGTTGCAATTCATTGCAGCTACTATTAATGCCAGACATTTGTGGTGGTTTTGAATCGCCATTTGGCACCATGGCGCTGGCGTCGTTCTGATCTATGTTTACATTTTTGGTTTCAGTGGCTCGCCCATCCCAGGGATGCTTGTCGTCTTTCAATGGAATATTTTTGGCGTTCTCAAACGTCTTTGCTACTTTCTGCTCTGGTGCAGCTAATGCCAAAGACTCTACCACTGGTCGCAATGTTTCGAGATTTTGTTCCGTAGTGCTGTTGTCGTCATTAACATTATTATCGTCACTGCTGGGAGCTTTAAGTCGCCCACATGCAACAATAGAGAACATCATGAAAATTAGAACGGCAGTGCAAAGACCATGTTCATCGCCAAGAAACTGCCCCTCATTTTTATTCCCTCTATTTTTTTGGTCGTGAGTCATAAGGCACCTCCTCTAAAAAGATAAAAGCGTAAAACTGAAACCGATCTTGCCCATAAACTTGGTACGGCCTATTGCGAGGTATCATGAGTCAGGATTGTAATCGTATGAAACTCCAATCATTTATCGCCTATGTTGAAGAAGTAAAATTAATGACGCAACGCAACATATTGATATTAAAAAGAAATATAAGAGATCCTAAAACTTTTTGGTAACATTCCGATACCTTTTACAGTCCCATATCGCTTCTGTTTGGAGGTCCTATGAAATCATTAGCAAAATTTATTGGCGTCTCAATTATTTTGAGTTCTGTTGCCTGTAAGCAAAATAGTTCCAGCGATACAAAATCGTTCGTGGGTCTTGAGGCTGATATCGATGCAGGCAAGCCGGAAGAATTAAGTATAAAGTTCATCAAAAATTCGGCGGTGAAACCTGGAGCCAGATTCCACCCAGTTACCGCGAAAGCTTGTTTGATTATTTCCGCCAACAAATCGCAATCGTCGCCGCCTTTCAAGCGGCAAAAAATAATCCACCTGAGCTTAAAAGACTTCTGAAAAAAGAAGCCGAAGACATGTACCAGATACTTATGGTCCTTATTGTTCCGGGTTACGTCCCTCAGACAGACGACCTTCTAGCGAAGCTCATGAGTGTGCCTAAAATGCGGAACTATACTGTTCGCTTCAGTTTAGAACTACTCGAAAAACTCTATCAAAGAGACCCGGATAGTTTAAAATCAAAACTTAGTAAAGAACGCGACAATTTTGCTGCAGAGTTGATTAGCGCCTATGTTGGTGGAACAGGTATCAATGAAAAGTTTGCAAAAGACCTAGCGAACGATTGTTCAAAGTTGATTACATTTATGAATACACTTGGTGGAAAACTACCCGCAGTCATTTGTAGTGCAACAGGGGCCTCTGCCGGCTTCCAATTAAATGGCGCTCCCGACATTAATTCCGCAGCTACTTCCATTGGCGGTAGCGGTCAGAAATTTCTTGGCATCTTCGCAGGGACCGTCGGTGGAAGCGGTGGCCCCGGATACGCTGCAGCGGCAGGATCCATGCCCGCGCTATCTATTTTCCAGGGCAAAGATCCACTTGCCGGCGATACTGGTGGGTCTGTTACTCCTTACACTCCAACCACACCTGTTAACCCCGCAAATCCGGCGAATCCAACGAATCCAACAATTCCTTCTACTCCGACCACACCACAAACTGGGCTAGAGGCTTTACTAGCTCAGCTTCTTGGCCCTAATTGGCAGAGTCAAGTGTCCTCGCTATCAAATGGTAATTTTTTAACCGACAATGCAAGCAGTATGGCACTCGCAAATTCTCCTGCTTTAATCAAAAATGATTGCCTAGCAAATCCAAAAACTGCGAAAGGACTCCCATTGGTCATTTGTCGAAACCATCCCTTCGTAAATTTAGGCGCAGTAAATCATGGCGCATCTAATGTCCCTACCAAAGCGAATGCAAATTCTAACGGGGGATTCAATCTTGCCGGCGGATACAACTTTATTCCGGTCTCAAAATATTTTACTCCTGTTCAAGACCAGGGCCAGGAAGGTGCATGCACCGCCTTTGGTTTGATTCATACCATTGAAGCTAATGTACAGGGTTTGCCCAATGGTCGAGGCTTTACAACCTCTGCAGCCGAACAATGGCAGGCGCAAGGCCAACAACCTTACACTCAAACTGCTGTGTCGACCGCTCGCCAAAGAAGCTTTGGTAACTTCAAAGTGGGAGCAGCGACCGACATCAGTGGGGTCGATGCAATAAAGGCAGTGATTGCCCAAGGTCGAGCTGTATATGCCTCCAGCGAAGTCGACAACTCTTGGTATACGCCCGGTAATAAGTTAAGTTGCGGTGATGCGAGCGGTGCGGCAGGACACGCATACTCGCTTCAAGGATACGATGATTCACAGCAAGTGTTTATTTTGAAAAATTCATGGGGTGATGGCTGGGGTGAATTTGGCTACGGCTATCTACCATACAGTTGTATCGCACAGTTTCAGCAAGCTGATTGGTACGATGTCCCCATGCAATAATTATGACAAAACGTTTCAAAACAGGCTCCAATGACGCTATCTCTGCATGAGGTCGCGTCATGATTCCACTACCGCCAATTCTGCACCCAGACCAAGGCCGACCCTGCGAGACAAAACCATAGCGTCACCGCCATCGCCATTGCCTTCGGTCCAACTGCTCGCAAAGTCTGACGCGTCAGCTGCGTACCAATCACAAAAATAGCCATTTTTAAGGCTCCTTTGCCGATTGCATCA
>CAZUYQ010000146.1:0-12018 GCA_964624705.1 uncultured Polynucleobacter sp. | reverse complement strand
GCGACCCTATTTTGCGGTGTCCGTGCCAACGCGTCCGGAAGCGAAAACTGGGGCGGTTTGCCACCACCACCGACGACGATCATTATCAAATTTAATGTGCCCGCCACAGATCCTGTCTTTGCAGGGCAATTAGGAACCATGCGCAACCTAGCAGCTCAGTTCATCGTCGCAGGAAAAATTTGCCAATATATTGAGACCAACGACACACCTGTTTTTGGCGGCCCGCAGTTTTATTCTATCCGCATCGAGTTCTACGATTATAAATACTTTACCGAGGCAAAACAAAACCTAGCGAATCTCGATCCAAAGGTGGCAGTAGCCACCCACAAATACCACGACGACAGTGACGGAGATTCTAGGTGCAACGCGCGATCCCTATCAGCGGGTCGTATCTAGGCGTTCGCTCTAGCGAACACTTAAACTAATTTAGCGAACATCCGCGTTGACCGCGGGATGACAAAGCGCTAAACCCCATATCGGCAAAGGCTTTCGAGCCGACTTCGCCATTGCTTCCACACACCCAACCTCAGGAGTTTATCGTGAAAATGAATGTTCTTATGAATAGTATCGCTCTTTTAGCCTGTGGCCTTACCGCCAGTCTGACTCAGGCTTCGTCCCTTTACTGCCCGCAGGGTCGTGCGCAGTATGCAACGACCGGTTTCGGTGTTGTTGACGATTCCGTGCAGCCAGCTCTTTCTTGTCCAGAACTTGGTGCCGCTTGCGTCGATGCACGCCTCTGTCCACGTGTTGAGTCCCTTTTTTGTGAACAGGGTCAATTTATGAGGATCACCAGAAGTTTTATTTCCGTTCCAGGCAACAGCAATCTGAGTTGCCCACAAGAAGAAGGGTCATGTGTCGATGAATCTCTTTGTCCTAGTTTCGAGCCAATCCACTGCACCAAAGGACAGGCTGTTCATACGATCATAGGGTTCAACCCCATACCTAATAAGCCAGGTTTCTCTTGTCCCATCTATCAAATGGCCTGTCTCGATCGCGACCTCTGCCCGCAGCGTTGATTGCTTTAAAACTCTTTCACCTTAATTTGGACGTGAATATCCATGAAGAACATCGCAAAAATCTTAATCACTATAACCGCACTCTTTTGCAGTTTAACTGCCGTCGCTAGCGGCACTGGAACCTGGGGAGGCTCACCTCCTGCACCGACAGCCATCATCATAAAATTCCATATACCCGAAACTGATCCTATTTTTGCCGGCCAACTAGCACACGTTCGTGAAGTAGTGGCCCAGTTTCTCGCGGCTGGTAAAGTCTGCCAGTATGCAGAAACAAAGGATACTATCGTGGTCGATGGCCCGTTGTATCAGTATGTTCGTATTGAATTCTATGACTACGGAGCTTTTCTCGAGGCGAATAAGGAACTCAGTGACCTTGATTCAAGGGTTGAAAAAGTTTCGGGCGGCGCTAGTACCAATAGCTGCGGTGCAAATTTAAAGGCTCCTCAAAGGAATCGCTAAGTTTTTATGACCAGAGCACTCGAAACAACAGCGCAGTTTCTACGTGAGCGCCTCGCACAGCAGACGAATAAAAATCCCTCGTTCTCCCTGCGGGCGCTTGCGCGTGATCTCGATACGTCGCCCTCCTTTATTTCTGAAGTGATGAAAAACCCTCAATTGAAGGCAACCATTCTCGACAAACTTGACCAACTCAATCCGGTCGGCGATGTAGAGCGTCTCTCCGTCGAGAACTTCCGTCTAGTGAGCGAGTGGTATCACATCCCAATTTTAGAGCTCACAGAAATACCAGATTTCGAATTTACGCCAGCAACCGTTGGTCGACGCCTCGGTATTTCAAGCGCTGTTGCAGGTGCAGCTATCGACCGGCTTATTCGCCTAAATCTTTTAGCAATCAATTCCAAAACAAAGAAATACCAAAAAACCAACGTCAATGGTCGATTTGAATCTAAAGACAAAAACACCGCCCTGCAAACTTTCCACGCACAGATGCTTAAACTGGCTGATGACAGCCTCCGGCTGCAGTCGCCTCAAGAAAAAATTGTCGGATCCGAAACTCTTGCCTTTGACCCACGTGATCTCGATAAAGTCGACGCCATCCTGAAAGACGCCGTCCGCAAATTGTCAAGGTTATCCGAACAAAGTAAAAAACGTACCGAAGTTTATCATTTAGGATTACAATTCTTCCGATTGACGAGAAAAGACAGCTCGACGAATTAAAACTATTCGTCTATCGGAAATTTTATCTTGATTGAGTCGCAAGTGACCTCCAAAATCCGTACACGCCACGCCCCAAGCCCCACAGGGTATTTACATCTTGGCCATGTTCTACATATGCTTTGGCTCTATCGTATTGCAAATGAGCTTGGTGCAGAAATACTGCTTCGCATGGAGGACCATGACCAAACGCGGTGTAAACCTGAGTACGAGAATGAGATTATTGAAGATATCCGTTGGCTGGAAACCGCTTTGCCATCTGTATCTCATTCTTCAATTTTAACTTGGCGTCAGTCGCAACGCCAGGCTCGCTATCAGCAAGTTTATCAAACACTCCATAAAACCGGATTCGTGTATGCTTGCAGCTGTTCGCGCCAAGATATAGCCAATGCAACAGGACAATCGTCCGGCGAGCTTCATTATCCGGGAACATGCCTTTATAAAAATATCCCCGTTGATACCCCGCAGACTTGTCTGCGGCTTAAAATGCCAAATATGATCCAAACGGCTACGGATTTTAAACACGGCTTGATCGCACAAAACCCAGCACTTTCGGGTGGTGACGTCGTTATCCGCGATAAGGCCGGCAACTGGACCTATCAGTTCTGTGTCGTGATTGACGATTTTGATCAGGATATAAATCTTATCGTCAGAGGCGATGATTTATTTTCTTCTGTAGGTCGGCAGCTTGCCATCCGCAGACTACTATTAGAACACTTGCACCGTGTTTCCGGTGCAAAAAATTCACCTGAAACAAACCAAATTTATTTTATTCATCATCCTCTATTACTTAATGAGCAAGGCAATAAGCTTAGCAAAAGAGATCTTGCCGATAGCATTGCATCGCTGCGAAAAAACGGCGTAAAGCCAGCGGACATTATTCGTAACATTTGTGATGAAGACCTTCTACCAAGCGATGATACGATCAACAGCTCGAGACAAGCGTTCGCTCAGTTTCAAACTTAAACAAAATAGGTTATTCATGGATGAACTTCATTTTATTGCAGCACTTCGCAAGCAAAATTTGATTGGGATTTCTCCTGATTCGATGGGTGACGATTGCGCTTCGATTGACGCTATGCAAACAACGTTCATAGTCACAACCGATATGCTTATGGATAAGGTTCATTTTGATACTGACACGACTTCACTCGATCTCATTGCTCGCAAAGCAGTAAATGTAAACCTTAGTGATCTTGCAGCAGCCGCAGCTTCTCCCCATTCTTTGATGGTATCTTTAGCAATTCCTAAAATTTGGCGCACCGAAACTACCCTTGCGTTTATGAAAAGTTTAGGCACAGCAGCTGCGGCATTCAGCTGCGAAATCATCGGCGGCGATACCAATGTGTGGGACGGCCCCCTCGTCATCAACGTAGTTGCTCACGGGCTTCCACATTGGCGCGGTAAAGTCGGTCGCAGTGGAGCAAAGCCAGGTCAGTTGCTTTTTACAACCGGGTTTTTAGGCGGAAGCTTGCAAAGCGGTCGCCATCTCACATTTCAACCAAGAGTTCATGAGGCGCGTTGGCTTCTTGATCACTTTAAGATCCATGCCATGATGGATATAAGTGATGGCATTGCCAGCGATGCAAGGCGTCTGGCACGTGAGTCCAAAGTCGATATTGTGCTCGATCCAGCCCAAATTCCTGTGAACCCATCATGCCTGGGCTCGACGGAAGAACGTCTGGGTCACGCGCTGTGTGACGGCGAAGACTTCGAACTACTATTCTGCATCGATCAAGTTGATCGCGATCAAGTTACAGCTAGCTGGCCCTGGCCTATTCCCCTCACTCAAATTGGCATCGTCGTCGCTGGCGATGGAAAACTATGGTTAGAGCGCAATGGTCGAAAGGAAGAATTCACAAAGAATGGCTTTGTTCACGGTATTTAATGGAGGTAAAAATCGCCTTTCTTAGGGATCAAAAACCTGAAATACACGATTGATGAAACATCCATAACTCACGGACGAGGATCTTTCAAACTCAATGGGAAGCTCTAAAGAGGTCCCTGCGCGAACAATCCCCTCATCTAAATGCGTCTGCATCTGAACCAGAACCCGGTATCCGCTCCCCCTATTGCCGGGAAAACTTTTAAGTCGCTCACCATTTTTCATAATCAAACTAAATTCACCAAAACATTCGACCTGCCATGTAAAGAGATCTTCCTTACTAAGATTACTGATATGCAAACTCGTATCCCCAGCGTCATTCGTTGTAATGCTGGACCTCAGAATCTTTTCTGGAGATTTATCGCTTAGCTCCAACAGACGGACGATGGTGCCTAGAGCCGGATGGGTGACACGAGCAGCCAGAGCCGTGCTTTCCACAGTATTCGGAAGTTTTACATCAAAAATCTCGACTGCAACATTGCCAATCATACAACCCCAGGTCGTCTGACTATTATCCGGATCAGGTATTTCTTTACCAAAATGAAACATACGATCACTAAAGGAGATATAACTTTCATCTCTGGTATCATAGAACGCGACTTTGCCCCTTGAAGTTTCGCAGAGGATGCGGTCTGAGAGATATTGCAAATCCATAGGTGTAGATTGATAGTACTTACCGGCCATTGTTTTAACGATGGCAACTGCTTTCTTTTCATCACTTGGCAGACGTTGCCAAGAAACCGAAATATCTGAAAGATTGTTATCTTTAAATTCACAGGAAGAAAGTACTGCATCCGCTAAAGGAGAATTTGTTTCTGAAAATTTCAGATTGGAATCATCCATTTTCCACACCGTATCTCGCAAGTTGCCGTTCTTGGTGGTTCGTTCCTTTAAGCCATTGATCTGCGTCAGGCACCGGGTAGCAATGAGACTCGATAGGTTTTTGGTGGGATGATTGCTATCGAGAGTCATTGAAAGTACTTTGATCTGATTCTCAATCCATCCGGTGTAAGCACTTACTTTGGTGTATACACCTGGTTTTTTCTTCTGGGCACAACCAAGTCCGTAACTAACGATTCCCACCAAATGCAGATCGCCATTAGCGCTGATATCTATGAGCGGTCCGCCACTATCGCCTTTGCAACTATCGACACCACCATTTACAAAGTCACCAGCACAAATTTGTTTATCCGTAACATCATAACTTCGAGTACATTCACTCGGATCTATCAAGTGAACATCAGCTTCTTGAATGACTTCAGGCTCTATAAAACCCAGTGACGTTAAGCTTCCCAAGCCTATCACCTTCAAGTTCTCGTATTTATCCGGACTCCTTTTTACTTGCCACCGAACGGGAGTTACTGCATGTCCAAATTGATCGGGCTTATACTCGTCCAGATACAAGAGGGCTAAATCATTGCCATGTTCCGCAATCCCTGCAAATTCGTGATGACGCACAATTCCTAGAACTTTGACGGGATGAGAGAGATGCAGCGAAACACCGCTGTCTATCCCCATAGCGACGTACATATCTTTCGCAATTTCAGTAGCAATACAATGAGCGGCAGTTAACACAATACGTGGTGCGATAAGAGCTCCACCACAAAATCCTTCCGAACTTGTTGGACTCGCAAGCAATTGAACGAAAAAAGGATGATAACTAGCCTCTCTTCCACCGACAATATTTTGAGGAGATCCATCTTGTAACGTGGGCAGGGAATAACCCCTCATGGACCAAAGAGCCAAAAATAAACCTAGCGTCACCTGCATTGAACGTCCGTAAACCATCGAGCTGCCCTTTCATGATCTGTTCCATTAAAACCGATCCACTCACCTAAGGATTACTCTCTTTGAAGGAATCTGGCCATGATTTAAGTTCACGTAATTATTTGATTTCATTGGCATTTTAATTTGTCTGTGACAGACGCAAGTCCTGGCGAGACATCTCAAGATAAAATCCTTGCTGATTTTATTCACATCTCTTAAAAAGCCTTACAACCTTTAATGCCAAATTCCTGGTATTTACGTGAAATGGAGCGTCTGAATGATTTCAACAAATCGCGGCCTTACCTTTGACGACGTCATTTTGGTTCCTGGTTATAACGGTATCCGCTCAAGACAAGATGTAAGCACAAGCGTGGAAGTGGCTGGGCGAACGTTTGGAATACCAATTGTTAGTTCCAATATGGACACGATCACCGAACTTGAGATGGCCAACGCTATCACCGGAATGGGCGGTATGTCGATTCTCCATCGCTTTATGTCGATCGATGCAAATATCGCTCTATTTAAAAAATTGAAGAACCCCAAACAGACCTCAATCTCGATCGGTATCGGCGAAGAGAGTATGCTACGCGCCGAAGCGTTGGTTGCGGCGGGAGCAGAAATTATCTGTGTTGATGTCGCTCATGGGCATAGCAAAGAAGTGAATGCGACGATTCGTCAACTTCGTCAGAAATGGCATCAAAACATTATGATTATTGCGGGTAATGTCGCAACCTACGCGGGGGCGGATTATCTCGCGGCAGCAGGTGCGGATATTATTAAAGTCGGTATTGGCTCAGGCTCGGTATGTACGACTCGCATTAAAACAGGGTTCGGTGTGCCTCAACTCACCGCTCTGCAGGAATGTTCGAAAGTCGATCGCTGTCTTATCGCTGATGGCGGCATTCGCACACCGGGCGACGCTGTTAAAGCTTTGGCAGCAGGCGCAAATTTTGTGATGCTCGGCGGCATGCTCTCAGGTACCGAAGAAACTCCCGGAGAAGTCATTACCAAGAAAGATGCCTATGGCAATGATGTACGCGTAAAACGATTCCGCGGAATGGCCTCCAGAGAAGCTCAAGAAGATTTTATGGGCGGCATGGCGGAATGGAAGACGGCCGAAGGCGTAGCCGTCGAAGTCGCATGCAAGGGGCCCGTCCGGAATATCATTCAAGATGTGATGGGTGGGGTTCGCAGCGGTCTTACATACTGTGGCGCAGACACGATCAAGGCATTGCAGCGTAAAGCCCAATTTATGGAGATTACTACTGCAGGTTATGCAGAAGGTACGCCTCATGCAGTCGGTCGTCTTAGTAAGTAACACAAGGAATCAGACGTTATGGAACCTAAATTACCAGATATCAATCTTTTAAAAGAAACTCATGACTTCCCTTTGATGTTTACTTTCAAAGTAATCGGTGACCATCACGCGGAATTCGCAACAGACATATTGAACAAGGCCGTTGCCGCCGTCGGACCTAGCCGAGAAATCACGCATACTGTCCGCATGTCTGCAAATGGAAACCATGCCGCTGTTACGATAAAGGTGATGTGTCATACGGCTGATGAAGTTCATGGTGTTTATACAGAGCTCTTAAAGGTTACCGGCCTTCGAGCTCTGTTTTAAAAAATTAACGCTTCTTAAACCACTTCTTAAGCTCCGTCGTAAACACAAGACGCGCAGCTTTTAATGAAGTTGAATCTGTAGAGCGTGGCGATGCTAAATCATCACAATGAGCTCCACCGGCGATCACAGATAATTTTATATCGGAATCCGATGGATCATCGGTCGAGATCGATAGATTCGACCATGGATCTTGCTCGCCATTGGTGAAAACAATCGAAGATGTTTCCGATGCGAGTAACGGCTTAAAGAAATGCTCATTAATTTTATTGGTGTTCACTGGTGTGGTCTGACCAAACAATCGTTTACAGAGTCCACGGTGATAGTTGAGATTTATTTTCGAAGAGCGAACAGATGTTCCTTGTTCTTGGCTTGCATTCTGCCAGTATCCATACTCAGTACAACTCTGATACAGCCACTGACGCATCCCGAAGGCAGAGAGATAACTAGCTGGATCTAAACTTTCCGCCGACTGGGCCGTCAGGCTCACGGCGGTTAATCCAAAGCGAGAAAAAATGCTTTTCGCAAAACTTCCGTAAGCAGATACTGCATTCGAACTTGAGGTCAGTTTGTTACAGAACTCATCACGCATTCCATATTGCACGGCAAAAGCCCCAACATCTGCGATCACGTAAAGAAAATCGATTTTGTCTTTCACATCTGAGGCACCGAAAGAATTCTTCAAGGTTGCCAAAGCAGTCTTATCGTTCAAAATGCTTTCAGCATAGCTGACAACCGACCGCATTTTGTCCGCACAAGCTTCCCCAGCAACTTTTGTAATATGCGCATCGTACTCGCTAAAATCTTCTTTGGCTTTCACAGGCGCAGAGGAGGCAAGTGAACCAATAACTAGCTCTGGATGTTTACTGCGGTAATAAGCAGATAGGGAGCCAGGATAAGATCCACCTAGGGCAATCCACTTACCAGTTAACTTATTCTGTTTTGTAAAACTTCTCTGAAACGATGCTAAGTCTTCAATTGCCTGTTCCGTCGACAAAAATTTTAAATGCTCCGTCGATAAATCTGCGAATGGCTGGCTCAGGCCATAATAGCGATGCTCGAGCGCCACAAGGTGCGCATGATGCTCTTCGGCAAGTTTACGGATCAGACCCGAGCTAAGAACCGAGGACTGACAAGTACTTTCTCCGCAAATATAAAAGAATACCGGTGCATTCGGTCCGGAGGCTAAACTCGAATCGACATAATATCTTTGTTTAAATGTACGCGTATCATCTTCGCTAAAATGATCTGTTTTTTGCTGATAATTTTGAGTTTGAACAATGCTGGTATCCAACAGCATCGTGTACATCATTTTACGCTCTGCATAAAATTGCTTCGCATCTGCAAAAGCAGACGACGCAGTAAAAAAGCCAATCGCTAGACAGAAATTACGTAACTGCATAAATAATCCTAACCATAGGGTGTTAAGATCGAAGGTAGTTTCGATGAATTTAAATGTCAAGAAATCATAGCTTAAAATCGAGTCAACACACAAAATGTCAATGCTATTGCTTATATAAACGCCTAAATACAAGCAGCGGCCGCAACAATGAGGTCCGCCCGCTCTGATTTATTTTATTTATAATAAAAAAATCCCCTCGTTCATCATATTGATTGAACGAGGGGACCTCTTTTTAACGACTTCGCTTATTGCGTAATCTTAACTGGCAGGCGAATCAATCCCGCACCTTCATCAGACTTGAGTGTCACATCGCCACCCGCCGACCATTTACCACTGATAAACAATTCCGATTTAAGAATCGCTGAGGCAGCGATATCGAAACTATAATCAATCTTAAATTTGTCTTCAGCAAGCGTCGTGATTTTTACTGCACCGGGTTCTGGCTTAGCGAGAGTTCTTGTCTCAACAAAATGGAATTTCGCAGTCTTTCCTTCAACTTTATAACCGTTGATGATCGGCACATAAAATTTATCTTTTAAAGGCTTCACTGTGACACTTTCCACATCGGTAGCACCGGAACTATCACCCACAGGCTTACATTTAGTCATACCGAGATCATCACACTCTTCAACTTTGAGATCTAGATCGCTACCGGTTAGGCCGCCAGATGCAAATGTCACGGTGGCAACACTCTCATCAAATTGACGCGCTACGATACCATCTAGAGTTGGTACTTTTAGATTCTCTTCTTCCGTGATGGAAGGATCGCTATCTTGAAGTAACGATGCCAGACTAAGAACGCTCTTGACATCCGACGGAGCAACTTTGATGGAAGCATCCAAGACGGAGAAATCAAAACTACCATTTAACTTTTCTGGCTTACCAGAAATCTCAGCCACGGAAGCTGCGACTTTTGCAAATTCAACGGTCAATGTATAAGCGCTCTGTTCATAAGAACCCTGGCCGAACACATGTAAGTCCCAAATCCCTGCCTTAGGATTGAAACGGGTATAACTTAAGACTCTCTTATCTGACACCGCACCACTTCGTTCGCAGTTTGCAATGCGTGCCTTTGCTCTTGGTAAAAGCTCAGGCGCAGTCACCGTGTTCCCACCCTCTAGGGCCATCAATTCGACACCCGAGCAACCGGTCGCTACTGTACCCTCAAGTTTAGCGGCCGGAACTTCGATGGAAACTTTTACCAAACTCGTCCCGGTAGGAATCTGCACGTAGTGACGATCAACGCCGAAACTGCGAACACTACCTTCGATCTTATATCCTGCTTTGCCAGCTAAGGTAGCGTGCGGCACCGCAATATAAACAGGTACAACAAACGATGGGAATTTTTCTTTCCGTCCATTGACAACACGGTAGGCTTTAATCAATGCGCCATGATCACCAGGAGTCAACGTGCTTACTAATTTACGGTCGATACAAACCTGTAAGCTGCTGGCAGCTAAAGCAACCGAACGTGTTGTTGGATCTTTTGATTCGAAATTATCAATAGGTCCCGCGCCTACGACAGTTAGATCAGTTTGAGCTGTTCCTTGGCAATTCAAACGATCTAAGGTGCCTGCTTTCAACCATTCGACGCCCGAGCCATACATTGTTGTTTCCAGCGTAAAGCGATCCGCGGTCGTCACTAACTGCCGCGATAGGTCGCCCGCATCCTCACGACGAGTTGCCGAAAGCGGTAAGCGACGAGCAACTTGAACACCAATCAAAGAATCCGTACCGTTAATGTCAAGATAAATACCACGGCCAAATCGCGCTTCGATCGCACCGTTCGTATCAACCGGTACCAAGTCCGTACCAGTATAATCATTACCATTTGGTGAAACTCGCAGAACTCGAAGCTCGTAGTCCAAATCAACCGATTGATGTTTTCCGTTACCAAGATCAATTTGCACAGCCGACGCTAGTTTTCCATCACGCTCGGCCTTCAATGCTTTCCATGCAGCTGGAAGATTGATCATACCGTTGCCTTGATCGATCCATGTGTATTGACCGAGAGAACGCTTCTGGCTCTTTACTTCGAACGAATTGACATCGAAGGGGCGCGCGCTTTCACTGATAACACGGTGCAAGGTTGTCGCGTCCAGTGAGAGCTTCGCTTCCGGATGAAGCTCGTTGTAACGTTTAGCAGCGTCAATTAATAACGCGACAGCACCGGACGCAGTAGGTGCGGCCATTGAAGTTCCCCAGTAAACGTCTAAGCCTGCACGTTCACCTGCGGCTGAGTTCAACTGAACTGCACTGAGCTCTGTACCTGGCGCCGCAATGCTCGGCTTAAATCCGCCAGCTGCAGTTGGTCCACGGCTGGAAAAAAACAATACGAAATCCTCGTCTTTTTCTTTGTCACCAGCTGATGGTTTAGAAGTGCCTAGGCCAGGAAACTGATACTGACGCTCAATCATTTTGCGCGACGCTGTCGCAGCAACGGATAACGACAATCGCGCCACAGACGGGCTACCGATTGTTTGACGACCTGGTCCACTGTTACCGGCCGAGATAACAAATAGTGTATTGTTCAACTGAGTCAGGCGATTGACTACCGTTTCTTGGACGCCGTAGCCATCGTTAAAAGCACTCAGACCACCAAGCGACATATTGATGACTTCCGCTCCAGCTAAAGCCAAATCAACCATGGCACCTGTACCGCTACATCCGCCGTTGTTTGCGCATACGCGATCAACCATCAGTTTTGTGTTTGGGGCAACACCGCGTGCATGCGTTCCTTCAGCATCATTGGCGATGGTTTTACGACCGCCGATAATTCCAGAAACGTGGGAACCATGATTGCCCGGGTCGTATCCCACAATCGCCGCGACGGTTGTATCAATAATCACTCCGCGGCCGCCATTTAACTTGATGGATTTCACATCAAAGCCGATCTTCTCGGAGTAAACGGTCATGGTGGTATGGGATGTATTCCAATTGCTTAAGGCAGGACTCTTGCGGAAATCAGCGCGTCCTGTGATATCGAAGAAAATACGTGATTTCGTGACATCAGAATCTGGTAGAAGAAGGGCCCATAACAAATCATCGTGTTTACCGTTATGGTTAAGGTCGACCACTTCCTTACCATCCGTGGAATCAAATGATGCTTCCGAAAACACACCCAGTCTTGCGCCAGAATTCGGCGTGAGAAGAA
>CAZUYQ010000145.1:10795-12228 GCA_964624705.1 uncultured Polynucleobacter sp. | reverse complement strand
ACCCCCCTATCTTTATAGGAGGTGCGATTTTTACTGTCACGGCGCAATCCGAAGGCCGGCTTAGGGGGTCTGGGGGCGAAGCCACCAGGGTCGAAGACCGGCGGGTGATATCACCTGCCTTGCTTGCCCTCACCAGGAATCGCCAAATCTCAAAAAGTCCAAAATGCATCAAAACGCACAAAAATCTGTAACAGGAGGTCATCAAAAAACGCATCAGCCCCATTTCGGAAATGGCATCAACCTTTGTTCAAGTTTGTTTCCTTCCTGTTCGTTGATCATGCGCAATTCCACTTGTTGAAAATGTTCAGCATCGGGGAGCGAAACTAAGCACAAATGTCCGGCTGATAATGATCCGCAGACACAAAACAAAATCGGCGAATCCCACCACTGCGAGGCGGATTCACTTCTGTGGAGAAGTGGAATGTCTCGTGATATGGTTTTACCCGCACTTGCAGACTTTTCTGAAGTTTTGCAGGAGCAGCTCTTTGACAATCTGTATCTGCTGACCGTTGAGGAACTTGCCAAAGCATTTCACCGCGCACCAAAGACCATTCGCAATTGGGTGGCCAAACGCCAGATCCCTTTTGTGATGCTTGGTCGCAAGGTGATGTTTAGACGGGAGAGCATTGAAGCGTGGCTTAATGGAAAGGAAATTAAGTCATGGCTGTAATCAAGCGCTTTCGTAATTTGAAAAGTTCCAAGAAGAAAACGGTCTTCTATGAAGCACAAGTCTATGTCCAAGGCGTCCGCGTGGCG
Organism: uncultured Polynucleobacter sp.; assembly: GCA_964624705.1. Taxonomy (GTDB): domain Bacteria; phylum Bdellovibrionota_B; class Oligoflexia; order Oligoflexales; family RGVZ01; genus CAMDKS01. The sequence goes on along the minus strand of CAZUYQ010000145.1, from coordinate 11,472 downwards.
CTGAGGAGTTTCCAAACCCGCGCTGAAGCAGAAGTTTGGCACGACAAGACCAAGTCAGACTATCTCGCAGGCACACCGCCGGTGGATATTGCGCCAAGGAAATCCGAATCGATGATGACGTTTGGGTGGCTTGTCGGGCGGTATCTTGAAGAAGGAATGGAGCGGCTGAAAAAATCGTCGCAGCAGTCTCGGCTTACGAGATTGCAATACTTCAAGGGAACACCGTTTGACTCGGTGGCGATGTCAGAGTTCACTGCGAAGACGGTCGATGATTGGATCAGCTGGCTTCTTCGGCATCCATCGAGGAAAAATCCAGGCAGAAAAAACTTTCTCCATGAGTTGAAGTACCTCACTGTGATTTTGAATTGGTACCGCAACTATCTTGATCCAAGTTTCGTCGTTCCAATCGTCAAACGTCATCGCGAAAGGGTGCATTTCAAGCCAGTCAGTGCACGCAGACCCGACTACTTCATGAAACCTGAAGAAATAGTCGCGTGGACTCAGTGGCTCAAGGATCATCGCAGTGATTCTGTTTATTGGCAGCTTGCGGTGTTTCTAGTGCTCACAGGCGTGCGCGTCGGTGAAGCATGCGGCCTATGCTGGGATGCAGTTGATCTCGATGCGCGTGTAGCGAGGATCACTAAGACAGTGATGTGGGATCATTGGACGAGACATCC
>CAZUYQ010000145.1:0-10785 GCA_964624705.1 uncultured Polynucleobacter sp. | reverse complement strand
TTGGTCGAAACGACTAAGACGGAAGAATCGTCGCGCATTATCCCGCTCGCTGGTGAGTTGATTCAGTTGTTGTTGGAGATGCGAGCTGAATCGAATGGGGTCGACCCGATCTTCAAGGCAAAGGATGGCGGCCTTTTGCGCTACAATGCGATCCAGTCGGCCTTTAACAAGGGTTTTATGGCTCTTGGCCTCTCATGGCGTTCGACTCACATCTGCCGGCACACGCATGCCACGATGATGCTTCTTGCGACGGGAAACCTTTCTGCGGTTCAGGCGAACCTGGGGCATCGAAGCCAGCGCGTGACCGAGCGTTATGCAAAGGCGGTCGCGGCGCTTCAGACGACCGACGCGGACAAAACCGCAGCGGTCATTCGACTGTCGTTTGGAAAATCACAGACGAAATCACAGATTCAAGGGGAGGTGGTTTCTGTTGAGGGGGGCATGAGCATGAGTTGATAGAGGATTTTTCGCCTTCGGCGAAAAATGGCGGAGAGAGAGGGGCTCCGTAGCAGTGAAATGTAAGTATTTGAGATTGTTAAAAGACTAATGTTTTCAATTTATTAACCGTCCTGCTTCGTCCCTGATGGTCCCGCAAGTTCCTACTTTATCCTGGTAAATCACTTACAAATCACTTACGAAAGTGAATTTGTGAGGGCGCACCCTTGATTTTTGATACCTCTCATGGTATCACTTATAAATGGGTAAAGTCAGACGCGGAAATTACATCTTCATCTGGTATATCGGCGACCATACTCCGCCGCACGTTCATGTTTATCGTGACGGACGGCTTATTGTGAAGTGGGATTTATTAAATGAAGCCGCTTTGTTCGGCCAGTCCAATGCGAACATTGTGAAGCTAGTCAATGAACTAAAAAACGAAGGTCGATTTGATGAAATCCTCAAAAATTAAAAGCGTCGAATTCAATAACAAAACGCATGCCATCACCATTCAAACCTCTGCTGGTGCATTGGATCTTCCTTATTCCAAATTGATGCTTACGCCCACCCAAGGCAACAATCTTGTCGATGCATACGTGGACAAAGAACTGGCTCAGCGTTGTATTACCTATACGCTCAAAGATGGTCAGGAAGACTCAGTGCCAATTGAAGCATTTTGGGAATACAACCGCGATCCCGATTACATGCGTGAAATTGAGCTTTACAAGCTAACGGTCACTGCCATTTCGCTTGTAAAGGCGAGTAACCTCTCAAAGCGCTTTATTTGCAGGCAAATGGGTACATCATTATCGCAGCTTTCACGCCTACTCGATCTCACGAATCAGAAGAAGACGATTGATCAAATGCTGCGTCTGATCACGATCTTAGGAGCAGATTTCGAAATTAAGGTGGCGGCAGGGTTTTAAGGCCCGAAAATACCGCTTTGGTCAGCAAAGCATCTTTTATATGCCGAGCTTGATATATTTTGTTGAGATGCAATTGGTAAGGTTTCCGCCTGCTGCCAGGGGGCGTGCCGAGGGACCTACAAAAATTTTCTTCAATCTCTCCTGCGTAAAATATATCGATCCCGAGCAATTATCACCCGATGCCTACGAAGATGAGTGTCGGGGAAGCTTGTAGTTATAACAAACGTGGAAGCCGCAGTCGGTGAATGAGGGGTCTGTATACTCTGCTCCGGGACGTTTATATCCACCGATCTCGAGTCGTATATTCGACTCAAAATAATTTTTGCTCGGTAAGTGTTGACGTCACAAGCCATCATCCAATGAATGTTAAAACCAGTCTCTCCAAGAGAATTTAGGAATTTTATGTAAAATACTTTATTTCCGCTGGCTTATTGATTTTTTAAAAAGATTTCTCAAGTCCAAGGCTGGTTAGGCCGATATCTCCTTTGGCACGCAAAACGTACGTAGCACGTTCGAAAGGATCACATAATGAAGTTTGCAAATCGGAAACAGATCCCAATACTCGTCGCCCTCCTTATTCTCTTCACGGTAGCTTGCAATGAAGGTCCTGTACCTGAAAAGTCCTCAACAACGGCGGCGCCCGAGCACCGACTGCCGACGGTGTCGAAGCAAGACATAACGTTCGCCTTGACCAAAGCCGAACGAGTCAGCAAAAAACTGCAGAACACGATCGTCGTCCTCGGCGACGGGTTGGCGCGGAACCTATCACTCCGCTTCGCCTGTAGGAAGGACGAGGACTGCGACATCCCCAATAAGCTCTTTGGTAAAGATCTGGAAATGCTTCCCGACGCCGAGCGCGAGTTCGTCGGCGGCCTCGTCACCGACCTGCTCGGCACGCCGATCGAGGAGATTCCCAATTTCGGCTCCTTCCGTCTCTTGAATCGCAAGGAAAAGGTCGTTGTCATTTTGAAGTTCACGAAACGCTCCTTCCCCCTGCAGGTTACCGTCGAGAACCCGGAAGGCGGTAGCGTCCAAGTCAACAAAGAGGCCCCATGCGGTAGCACCGCTTGCGCTAGCTTTCAGATCCCCTTTGACGACTATGCGAACCTGACGGCTGTGCCCCTGCCTGATTGGGACGTGGAATCCTGGAGCATCGTCGACGCAATCAAAGTCGCCGAAGCGATCCCGGACCTCCGCTCGATCCTGGTTCGGCAGACCAAAAACGGCTTGAAAGTCCGGATCAAATTTCGCCGTAAGCCGCCCGTCACCTACTTCTCTCAGACTGAGATCGCCGCCATGGAGCGCGGACCGGCGCTCGTCGCGCCCAACCAGATCGACCTCTGCACAGTCGAGGACCTCGAAAAAATCCGCGCCAATCCAGCCGGGAACTTCAGGCTGGTATGCGACATCGACCTGGCGGCGCGGCCTTGGAACGTGCTCCCGCAATTCTCTGGCTCCTTGGACGGCATGAACCACAAGATCAGCAACCTAAAGGTCACAACCGGCGCCCCCACGCCCTGTCTCGCCGCAGCAATCAACACCGACGGTTGCCTCGCATACGGCTCGCAACGGTTGGGCAACTCGTCCACGCAAAGGTTCCAGCACGGCTTCTTTGGTATAGTCACAACCGGTGCGCGCATCGCCAACCTCACTTTGGACAACGCCGTCGTTGAAGCAACCTCAGCCCACACAGACCACGTCGGCATACTCGCTGGATGGCTCCTCGGCTCGGGTATCGAGATCTCCTATGTCAACGTGTCTGGGAAGGTGACGGCAGATTTGATGGTCGGGCAGCGATATGTCGTGAGTCCTGCTTATCCTGTCATCGATGGCGGCGTGGCTAAAATTGGCGCGATCGCTGGTTATGTGACACAAGTGATGAGTCCTCGTCCGAGAATGACATTCACCAATGCGCCAAAGCTCAGCCATGTGAAAGCCAGAGCCATCATCAACGTGACGCAGCCGCAAGGGACCGCCCGTCCTGCGGACATCGGCGGTCTCGTTGGGAATAGCTATATCGTACCGATGGCTATCGAGTTTTCGGAATTTTTCGGCACCGTTAATGCTTCTCCCGAGAGTTCTGCCGCGGTCGGTGGACTCGCGGGCCGCTATAGCGGTACCATCCATCGATCAAAATTCAGCGGCGTCATCACCGGCCTATCCACCGTCGGTGGTCTCGTCGGCAGCGTCAGTGACTTTTCTTCTGTCGCGATCTTCGAGAGCCGTTCGTCCGGTGAAGTCCGCTCCGGCCTCTCCGGTATCATCGGCGGCCTGGTTGGCACAAATACTTCCTACGACTACTCAAATGGAATTACTCTGCGCATCGAACGCTCGTACTCCGACGCCGAAGTTGGTCTCTGGATCAGCCCGCAACAGGCAGAGCTCATCAAAAATAACCGCTCGAAGAACGGTGGGAGGATACCAGGAGAACAGTACGTCGGCGGCCTGGTTGGCAGTATCAACAGCCAGGTAGGGGTGACCATTCGCGACAGCTACTATGCCGGCACGTTGCACGGAGGAACGCGGAGCGGTGGGATCATCGGCAGCTCCTATTTCCCGAGAAGCGTATCCTGCTCGACGCCCTCGCTGCCGCAGCTGCAGAACGTCTACTTTAACGGTCGCACCGTCTTTGCCATGGACAGCGTCGATCCTCTATCGCTGAAGGAAACCATCTCTCGCGGCGGCTCGCTCACGTTGCAAAGCCCTGTCGTCACTCGGTCCGCCGTTGTCGACTTCATCGATGATCTTCTGTCCGTGACCGCAGAACGTTGCCCCGCAGACTACTATCGGCGACAGTTTATCAACGCCTACTGGAACGACAGCTTGACCGACGAAGAGGACGACTTCGCCGTTGGACTGAGTGCTGCGCAGATGAATGACAAGAGTCGTTTCGTCGGCTTCGACTTCATCAACGTCTGGGCGATAGATCCCCGCGGCGGGGCGCCGCGCCTGCGCTGGCAGCCGTGACCGTCTCAATTGATTGAACCACTGGTATAATGAATTGCCATGCAAAAATATTGTGCTGCCACTCCGTTTTACCGGCAGCACGTCCTGCAAAAAGCGATGCGAGTTCCAATTTCAACATCAAGCCTTTGGGATCAGTGCGAGGAAGTGGCAAATGCTCTTTTGCCACTCTATCCCAGGCTCATTGAGTACGCCGCCAACGGGTGGCTGCTTTTAAGTGACGATACGGGAAACCGCATTCTGAAAATTGAACCTATCATGAAAAAGAAACGTCGCTCAGATAAAGAGGGGCTTCGCACGGGTGTGCACACATCTGGCACCGTCTCATTTACGAAGGATCATACCTTCTCCGTACGGGCTCAGTTTAAGGCTTAAACTCGGGTAGAGAAAATTACCTAAACTTAAGAACGCGCAGGTCGGCGAAAAGCCGAAGTTATTTTGTAATCCGGTTACTGCACCGCAAGCGGTATACTGCGCGCCACCACATTGCGCAGACCCCGTCGGGGCAGAAGCTGGCTGAGAATTGGCAGCGTCATGTCGTTCCGAGCTTGCATGCGCTATCGATGGACAGCGCTTTTTCGGGTGGGTCTTCCGGAATGGTCAGTGGCGGTAAACCGGGGCAGCGGTCATTTGACCCACCCTCGACGATGTTGCTTTCGTACTATTTTCATAAAATCGAATGCGACGTTTAAGTCCCTAGCTTAGCGAGGCTCCTGGGCATTCCATATCAGCATTGGTTTTGCATTGAAGCATTCTACTTGGTCCCAGACTCCAGTAAACTTCGTGGCGCAACCGGTTGCGAGTGCGTCGTCCTTACCGGTGCCTTTTTCTTTATTCGACGAAGGCCCAGGTTGATAGGACTGTCAATGACCAGGCCATACAAGCGCTACGTTTTGAACCATTCATAAAGACCCCCCTTAGAGACGTCAATCTGCCTTCACTCGCTCCATTATCTATCGGTGGAACTTGGAGAAGGACTTTTCAAAACTAATCGCCCGGTCGGGCCCTGTTGCGAATTTGTTTAAGCCATTGATTCCTGGTTTGCCTAGTTTTTCAGATAGTTGGAATTGAGCAGTCCGCAAACCTGCATGATTGTGAGCTTAAAGTAGTCCATATTGGCCGCCTAAAACCCGTGACCCACGGACACACTACTTCGCTCAATTCATAGGCACTCCGTATTCATTAGTCTAAGAGCCAGAGGTATTGCCTTAGCTTGATGCCTATGGTTGACAGACTTAAACCCTTTTGATAATTGGTGCGCACAAATTTTAATCACGCCACTTGAAAGGGCACTTCATGACTAGCAAGTATATTCTTATCGTTGCCGCGTTATTTCTCTCAGGAGTTCCCGCCATGGCCGAAGGGCAAGAGATCGTCGACTGCAAGGTCACAAAAGTTCTCGATAGCAACTTCTTTGAAGAAAGTCTCTCCGCCGATGAGTATCCCAACGTCTCCGTAGAAAAAAATCTCAAAGGACTTTCTGTGTCGTTTGGCATGTCGCAGTATGGAGTTGGTGAGGGTGACGTCATCAATCTTGTAAGTTCCCCCACAACACTAAAAATCGTTGTCAAAACCAACGATGAAGAAGGCAATTTGTTTGCGACCATTTCACTGGAAATTCAGCGTGTTCAAGGATTCAAGACGAAGCACGGAAAAATTTGGGTGAAAGAAGAAGGAAAACGTAAGATGTTGATCGCAAATGTTGATTGCAAACTTGCACCCTTTTTATAACTCAATCTTGGCTACTTTTTTATTACCTTATTTTTTAAAGGAACCCCATCATGAAATTACTACTCGTCTCACTTCTTCTGTCTGCTTCCACAGCATTCGCTGCAAAAACAACCCTTGAACTTCCACTGACTGGTTACTATTATTTGAATAACAAAGAAGTGAAACTGAACATTCCTCAGCTGAACAAAAAGCTGAAAGCAAAAGGCGTCGCAGGCCTTCCAGAAGTGATTGTCATTCGTTCAAACCCAAGAGCCTTTCATAATCTTCTGACCAACCGTGCTCAAGCAGCTAGCGAAGCCTTAGGCCAAAAACTAATCTTTAATGTGGCTGATGAAGGCTACGGTGAAAACTACCTCTACAACTGGGAAAACATTTGCTACCGGGGTGCCATTACTGAGGTTCCACAATTGATCAACTCCATGCTGGGAAATTTCTTGAATCCTGATCAAGGAATTCTGGCTATCGGTGCTGGCAGCAAGAAAGAAATTTTTGATGACGCCTTCAAATCTCGTGAGGGTTTGAAACAAAGATTTGACAGCGAATACGAAACAAATCTGAAAGACATCAACATGTGGCTCGGCTACAAAGCAAATAGTAAGACTGCACTGGTTATGTCTGACCTAGGTCCACAAGGTGATGGTACTGAGTTGTACGCAACGCAAATTCCGCCTTGCAAGTAATTGCACTTGGATAAATGGGCACGCCAGTATGGCCAAGGCCACCTACCTTCCTGCAATCGAAGCGGCGGCCAGAAGTGGTTGGCTAATTACTCGCGCCGATTTCCATGTGGGAAGCTGCAACCAAAGCGGCCAAGGGCCGGTTGACATTATCTTTACCTGTTAACGAATGGATCCATCAAAGCAGACGCCTCTCGCACGGCTCATAGGTGCGCTCCCATGTCTGCGGAGATCGCGATTGAGGTGCTGCGCTTCCAGGTGCATTTCACGGCGATCCCGCTGATCGCCTCGTGGTTGCTACAGGCAGGGTACTCAATGCCGCTATTGCCTCCACTAAAGACGGTCCCTCATGTAGAGATTGAGCGATTCATGATCCCATGGTTTGTGATAGCGAGTATCCCAACCTTTATTGAAGAAGGTGCTCACAATGCAGTCGAGGAGTACATGCTGCGATCTGACGGTGATATTGACGTTAACTTTACATTTAACAAAGAAGCTTTGACGGCCCTAAAAAGAGTTTGCACCCAAGGGGCTTCATCTATGACAAAAAAACAAATGCAGAATGGCGGATGCAGTTTTTGTGGCCATTCAAAGCGGATTACCTGATCATTGATCTCGACCCAAACTACAACTGGACCGTAGTAGGCGTGCCTAGTCGCAGGTATGTATGGATCATGTCGAGAAAACCTCAATTGGATGCAGACACCTATAACTCTATTGTTCAGCGTTTGCGAGATGTGCATCACTATGATGTAAATCTTTTAAAGATCGTGCCTCAGAAACTTTCACTCGAAGCGCATTGAATATAGATCTGCATCTTTCATCACAAAGCGCAGACGAACGCTTTGTCCCTCAAGACTTTTCACAGAAGTACCTTTACTCCAACCTACAGTTCTAACGATTTCATCGCCATAAATCTCAGTGCTATTTGCGAGACTGAACCCAGGCAAAGGTCTACCGGATTCGTCTTGGGCGCGTCGTGCCAATGCTTTGCTGTTTAGCAATGACCTGAAAGACATCGTTAAGTCCTTTAAAACGATCTTTCCTGATCAGCCTTGACAATGTTGACGTATATGTGAACCTGGAGTTACGATTTCGGTGATTGAACTGAATCCACAGCGTTCAGGTGACGTCAATGATCAAATAGTATTGTTAGATCAGATTCAGTTTGAGCTATTGCGCGGTAGTTCTGCGTGTAAATGAAATCGAACCGGTTCGTTGGTTTTGTTTCGCAAGGTATTCGAGGCCAACAGTAGGCCCTCGTTCTGCGCTTGCTGAAATTGTGCCTCCCTACCGCGTATACTCCGTCATTCTTTGAGGAGATATTTCGATGCCAAAAATTGCTCGGCTGGATGAAACATTTGCAGCTGATTTGAAACGACGATTTGACGACTATCGTGCCGCGTTTCCTTATCGGAAACGCCACCAATATCCGGTGGAACTACAACAAGTACTGCTCGATGCATATCGAGGCGGTGTCCCTGCTAGAACGCTTGCCTCAACAGCTGGCGTGAGTATTAGCATATTAAAATTTTGGATATTTAAGATGACCCCCGAAGAGCCATTTGTACCGGAAGGTGGAGCGCTTGAGGCGGAGCCTGCGGCAGTTGTTTGCGCATTGCCGGCGGCCGATGTTGCACAAATGATCGAGTCCCTTAAAGCCAAGGCTGCTGAGCCGATGGAAGCGACGGTTAGAAAACTTTCAGTAAAACAAGGGATGAGCGGAGGAGCTTCGATCACGTTTCCGTCCGGGTTAAAACTTAAGTTTCCAGGGGAAGTTTGCTTAGACCCGACATTTATAATGGCTATTGCCGCACTGAGGTTTCCAGAATGATTCCTATGTTGTCGTCTCGAAATATCGTTTTAGTACAGTATAAAGTGGACTTTCGGAAATGGCACGATGGTCTTCTCGCCGAATGCTACCGGTTAGGTTTAAATCCTTTTTCTGGCGACGTAATCTTATTTGTTGGCAGGTGCAGGCGACGTATAAAGCTTGTATTTGCTGATAGCAACGGACTGTGGGTAGCCTCTAAACGATTTAACAACGGTGCATCGAAGACGAAATTCCGTTTTTTAGATGACCCTACCTACAATCAAATATCGCAGGCCGAACTCGCAATGTTTATCGAAGGAAATGCTTTTAGCATCGAGCGCCGCGTCGCTTAAAAAAATTGTATTATTTATTTTGGCAAATCAAATCGATTGCCTGTAAATTTATACGAGCCATGCGATCACATTTATCAAAATTAGAATTGACGACTGAAGAAGTTGCCTTTGCACGAGACTGGGCCGAGGCGCATCGCGAGGAGTTGCCACGCGCTGTATATAAAGCTCTCGAGCTTTTTATGGGCCTGCATACTGAGCTTGCTTTTGCTAAAAGAAAGACCAAGGACCTAGTTACCCAGCTTCGTGTTGCGATGGGAATCGTGCCTAGAAGTGAACGTGGAAGTCGGGACCTAAAAGCAAAGATGAGCCTTGAGTCGGAGCATGCTCTTGACCAGGCCGAGGTTGGACGACTGACCATGGAGCGAGACCAGATCAATCGAGAATTGCGGCGCTACCACAGACGTCGTAAGGTAAAAGACAAGCCGTCCTCAGAAGCGCAAACTCCTTTATCGGATCTAACAAGGTCTAAGGAAGCGGTCTTTGCAGGGGCTTTTACTCAAACCGCTGAACATCACGAGATTCAGATGCAAGTCGATCGCAACAAGCAATTTAGTCGTACTAAAGGCCTTCACTCGAGTAAAGATGCGAGGACTCGGTACGATTTTGAAGTTAAGACTGCCGAACTTAAGGTGGTCGTCGAAACAGTTACCGATCCCGTAACCGGTAAGTCTGTAACGGCTAATACTGACGAGATCGGTCCACCCAATTTTCAGGTGACATGGACTGCGATTGCTAACGCCATTACCGCGGTAATCGGATACGCGATCCCTGCAAATCGCCTCTCCAAAATGCTATCTGCAACTCTCCCATACTTTACAACAGCTCGGATCTGCAAAATGCTGGCCGACGCTGCCGAGCTTTTTGCTCCCATCTATGAGTATCTTGGTAGCTCTTTAGCTGATGCCGATGTTTTAAACGGTGATGATACCAGAGCCAGAGTCCTGGAAGTCGAAAGAGATCTTGCACGAACCGGTATACCAGCCGAGGCAAAAGGTCTTATTGCTCAAGTGGCACAAGTGTTTGGCAGAATTTCACTGCTTAAATCTGGTGAGAGATCTCACAAGGAATTAAATGTTTCCGTGGTTATCGGTAAGATCGATGTCTCTGATCCAAAAAGTTATGTTTTTTTCTTTAGAACACACTTGGGGCGCCTGGGGAACTTGCTGACCGAGATCTTAAAGCAACGTAGTCCAAGAAAAAAAGAGCTTACACTGCAAACGGATCTATCATCCGCGAATTATCCTGCAGAACAATATTACAAGATATTCAAAATTCACCATTCTGGCTGTGGAGCACATGCAAGAAGACCGTTTTGGCGTCACAGAGAAGAGGACGAAACGCTTTGTTATTGGATGCTCAATGCTTTTTTAATACTCGAACGCATCGAAGATAAGCTCGACACAACTGGGCGAACCTGGGAAAACGTACTACGATATCGACAACGCTATGCCCGCAAGGTCTGGCAGCTTATGCGGCGTCGATGTGAACAAGTCATGCGTGGCGAAAGTCAGTATAGTTTCTATTGGCCAAAGACATCGAAACTCTATGGCGCGTGCCAATATATCGTTACAAATTATCCTGAACTAACGCGCTATCTCGATGATCCAAGACTATCGAGTAACAATAACGTTAGCGAGCGGGCGCTTCGGTGGGATAAAATCATGGAGGATAGTAGCGGCTTTAGGCAAAGCGAGCTTGGTCGACTCAATATTGATATCCTCCGCACCATTGTTCACACTTGCGCCGCCGCAGAAGTCGACCTGAAAAGCTACCTGCTCTTTGTCTTTAAACACCGTGCTAAGCTTGCAAATGAGCCTGAAAAGGTACGCCCCTTGCCTATTCCAAGCAAATCAAAACTGCGCATTAGCAAATCGAGTCTGTAA
>CAZUYQ010000144.1:3220-12232 GCA_964624705.1 uncultured Polynucleobacter sp. | reverse complement strand
TTTAGAACTTGCATCTATAACACCTTGCCGGTTTAGCCGGCGCACTTGGAGAAATTTATGAAATTTACATTCTCACTAGTTTTGATCGGGTTGACTCTCAATGCATGCGGAACAAAAGCTTCGTTATCAGAGTCAAAAGATGCTGTCGTCTATGGCACGCATGCTTTTGCGTACGCGATATTTCCAGCTGATAAACCAGAGCAAGTGACGGTACGCCGTTGTCCTGAATTAGTAACGATCGAAGACCGAGGTGAATTGAAAACGAAATGTCCAGCGACGGCGGATAATACAAAAGTATTCGATCTTCTCGCACTCAAAAAATATTTTGTAGCGATGACGAAATCCCCCAATACACTTGAAAGCCAGCTGGATTCCAAGGGGCTACAACAGTTGACTCAATACCGAGAACAGCTTAAGCAGTCTGAGGCTACCGAAGCTGCTCGCATTAAAGAAGAAATTGCAAAGGCAGAACAAACTATCGAAGCCTTAAAAAAATCGCTAGCAGCGAACCAAGATCGAAGAGGCGCGTTAGAGACTTATGCAACTGAAGCTGGTGATGAGCGTTTCCTTGGCGAAGAACGCCATGCCGAGCTATTGCAGGTTCGCGCAAACATTCTAGAACTCCCACGTAGCATCGACACTCAGAAAGCTTTGATTGAGTCTCTGCAGAGAGAATTGTCAGCGAGTTCAAAACTGTTTGTCGATGGAAGAATTTTGTTTGCTCAAGCCATGAACCCGAACAACTTATGCTTTGTCCGTCCTGTTGACAGACAGGTACTCGCGGTCCTTACAGAGATGGCATTTAAAAATTTGCCATAGTGACAATAGTAGTCCGATATTAGCAGGAGCAGTCATTGCTCCTGCTAGAAGGTGCGACGCTCACAAATACGTTGGTAAAACACTTCATTGTAATCTACTAACATTACTCATGTAATGAGTGTTAATTCGATAATTAGACCCTGGTCTACTAAAAATACCCATTCTTAATATATCAATTTAATATCAGCTAGTTACAGTGAACACGTCATATTGTCGAATTAATACCTCGGTCTTTCTGAGCGCAGCCAATAATCTTGTATTTCTCTACTCTAGCCACTTCTCAGAAAACAACGGAACTTGACCATCAGTTCCGCGAACTCGTATATCAGATATTATTTAGAAAAATTATATTTTGAACTTATGAATGAAGTGACAAATGGCGCACCCAAGCGTCCTCATATCGAACTTTCTGGTTACAGAATCCGCTTCATCTTGTCGTCTAAGGCTCAGGACCTGTCGCTTACGTACAGTGAAAAATTAAATTGGGAAAAAGTCTAGGTTGAATCCATAGAGGACCTGCGGCTCGGACGGGGTAGCAATTGCTGAATAGCCATCAATCACGTCCAGTAGCATGAGTTTCAATTTCTGCGCATCGTCTCGACTGAGCGACTGTACAACTGTAAAATGGGTTCCATCGTGTTTAGTATACTTCGAGCTTTCGATTGCCTTTTGTCGCCAGTTTGCATGATGAAAGGCAATGAGCCGCGACGCTCTTGGCAGGTGGCGTTCACTGGCTTTAAAGCGCCAGCGGCCGGCTTCAAAAGCAACACAATCTCGCCTGGCAATTGCCAGAGTGCAAGAGAAAAGTCCTGAAATGGCGGCAAGGCTGCTGTTCTACGCGGAACATTTTGAGCAGAGGAGGTGGTGCTGTCGCCGGTTTAGCTATACCAAGGACTTTGAAACCAATCTTTGTATAAAGCCGCTCTGCAGAAATATTGCCGCTTGTTACGACGAGATAAAAATCAGGATACCCGAGCTTTGAGAGACCATCGATTGATCGCTCAATGAGATAGCGAGCCATTCCTTGTCCTTGGAAAGTTGGGCTTGTCATTGAAAATGCAAGCAGCGGTTTTCCCTTATACAAAGTTACAATGGATGCGGATGCAGCTATCCCGTCAACTATCGTGCAAAATGATGCGGCATCGATAAAAGGCCCATATTTTCCTGTGAGCGTGCCTCGCATTTCTTCAGCACATTGCTCTAAAGTTTCACCTTCGTAATCGATGGTATCTTTGTAAGACTTATCCATTAGATCTGCCAAGATCGCAACATCTTCGATCGTGATAACGCGGCTATTCCATCTCACGTCGGCTTCGATGAGACGAGTGTCTATTTTCATCCAATGACGAAGCGGTTTAGCCATGTTGCTTAAATTCCGTCCTTCAATATCGACATGAAACGTCGTTGTTCTTCACCAGTAAGTGGCTTAAATCCAAACTTCTCATAAAGTCCATGTGCATCTTTGGTCGCAAGCGTAAATCGTCGGAGTTGTGCCAAATCAGGATTGTCCATGATGCAACCCATCATCCATTTCGATAATCCACGACCCCGATAAGATTCATCGACGAACACGTCGCATAAGTAGGAATAGGTGCAATAGTCCGTCACTAGGCGTGCAAAGGCAACCTGGCGCTGATCATGATAGATCCCGTAGCAAAGCGAATGTTCAATGCTTTTTGCGACGGTTTCGCGTTTGCGATTAGCGGCCCAATGGCTTCTCGATAGGAACGCATGAATTGTGTCTACGTCCAGCCTAGATTTGTCGTTGCTTAAGAAAAAGTCGTCTTTGGTGAATTCTTGCGGAGTCATTGCTTATACCTCGTGCAAATCTCATTCACTTTTGCAGTTACTTGGAGAGTTGTGTTACTAAACGATCCAAAATGATCCGCTAGTATTGTGTTCACCGAGAACGGTTGCTTAGTCCCTTCTCGCAATGAATTCTTAATCTTATCAAACCCATGCTGGGCAATCCAATAAGAGACAACTTGTTGGGCGAGAGCATAAACATTGCGATGCTGCCGCTGGGCGGTTCTGAATTTTGTTGCGTCAAGATAGGTCTCAACGCCATCCTTCAGCAAGGATTTAACGTCATCGCAGACGGGCTTAGAAGTTAAAAGGCTGTTATTGCCAAGTGACGTTGCAAGTCCTTCATCGAAAAATGGATTGATGGCACCAAGCTCAAATGCAAAAACATGAACCAACTCATGCTTATGGGACGGAGTATCGTATGCTTTTATGGCCTTGTACCGCGCTTGTCCAGAGCCGCGATCTTTTTCTCCGACAACTTGATCCGCCTCTTCTGGAGAACGAGCAGCATAGTAGTCGATGATTCCTGGCTGATATCCGAATTGCTTTGCGTAGACGTCGTAAGTCGCATTTAGCTTTTCAGCTTCAGGACGCCATTCCTCTGGAAAATCAGCACTCGTATGGTAATTGATCTTACCAATTTTAGTAATGAGCCATGCCTTTGTCAGCTCGTTAAGCACAGGCACCTCGTCGAGCGTTAACTGCCACATGCCAGCGCCATTCTTTTTAAACGCAAGCCAATTGCGAAATGTATCACCGCCGAGTTCAATACTGAGATTGAGTTTTGCATACTGATCAAATTCATCCGTGGAATCAACTTTCAGAGCCCTTACCAATTCAGTCTTTGGCGGAAGACCATTATAAATCGATGCAAAGAAACGAGGTTCTACAAATGATCTAGCCGCTTCAGGCGAACTTTCAATATACTGAACCCAAATATCCTTGGGTGCGGCTACATCGTTTATTGACATCGTGGTCTCGTTAGAAACTCCACTGGATACACCGCAACTTGTAAGCATCAATACCATGGAAAATATTTTGATCATGATTTCCCTACTTCTTATTTGCTAGTTCTTCTAATGCACTCGCAACACGCGAGTAGACTTCTGGCTTCGTCCAGTGCGTCATTTCATATAATGAATTCGTCTTGGCCAAATGACGTACTACATGCAGACCCAAGAAGTAGCCACACCGATTAGGAAGATCTGAGCGGACTTTGGCATCTCCAATGGCAAACCATGCTTTAAGAGGAGAGCCTGCTGCAACATTGGTGACCAATTCATTGCGAACTTTTAAAAATGAAGCCGCAAGATTTAGCACTTCCTTAGGAGAAACATTTGCAAAAGCTCGATCCATAAGGAGTTCAGCATCACTTTTACCCGGCGTGATGACTGAGCTGACATATGTTGCGAGTCCTTCTGCCCACAGCGGAAGCATGAGCTTGGCGTCACCATCAATGCCGTCATTTTTAATGTCACTCTTCAGAGCATGATAGAGATGAAATAATTCATGTGGGAGTAGAATATCGAGTGCATCATCACGTTCGGAAATCATATCAGCACCGAAAGCAAGTATGACTGTTTCATGCTTGCCTTCCTTTAATATGGCCGACTTCCCGTTAAAAGTGGGTCCTGGCGCTAAATAGATAGGTGCTGATAGTGAAGACGCATCGGGAAATATCTTTAAGAAGGTCTTGGATCCTTGTTCAAACTCTTTGCTAAAACTAGCAAAGAGTGCATGAATTTTTGGATAAAGCTTTGGATATTTGGAAAACGTGTCCGAAAGAATTTTTTGCCTTCGCTCTCGCCACGCAGCATTAGTGTGATTCCAGACAACTGTGTCGTAGAAGGCTTGATTCGGCTTTTCAATATAGATATTCCAGAGATTTAGCTGTTCCGGCAATGTCTTGTCTTTGGCCTTGCTCCAAAACGTTTCAAACGAATCACCGAGGTTTATAAGTTGGAGCTTTGCCGGGTCTTTAGAAGTGCTATCGGTCCAGTAACCTTTTTCAGTCAGTATAGACTTTGTGATTTCCTTCGCCTGATAGCCGCCGTATTTGTAAGGTGGGTCCTTGCGTTTATCGGTAAACGACGTAATCGCCACTAATTCTTGGTCTTCGTGTTTCACATGCGAAACAAACCAGCCGACTCGCACCTTATCAGGCTCAACGCTCAGATAACCCGAACCTGTCTTGCCATTTAGTTCAAAGCCGTTGGAGGACTTTTCGAGGAACATGATCTTCTTGGTTGTATCAAGCGCATGCTTAGACACGGGAAGTTGACCTTTGAACAGTTTGACGATGAATAGGACCTGTTCATCTGCGGAAATCTTCAGAGTGTTTTTGACATTAGGGGTAGATGGGGTAACGGTTAGCCAAGCATCCTTAATTCCACCAGACATGTCATGACTGCCAAAACCGAAGTCTGTCAGATATTTCTCGATCACGTCCTTGCCAAATTTCGGAGTCATCGCCTGCGAGTACCACACCACTGACTCACGCATCCAAGATGCGGCAGTTTGATCTTTATTCCAGCTTGGTATTTCACGAGCAACACCATCCCACTTGATGACGTGATTCTCGTCCTTAAGCACACCTTTATCGAACGCCATCAAGGACAAAGGGACTTTAAACGTTGAGCATGCTGGAACACGCTCAGCACAGCGCTCGCCGCCATATCGGATAAGTTGTTTATCAGCTTTTAGGTCATGGAGGATGAAGCAGCCTTCAACACCTTCGAGTTGCTTTTGTTGTGCTAAGACAGATGTTGTACCTAGCGAAACAAGGCCAACGAAAAATATTTTAGTGAGTTTTTCCATAAATTTTACCAATATGCATTCATTAATTCTTTGGACCATTCTGGCTGATCAACGTTACCACGTGGACCAAATTCAGCCATGTACGGCTTTATATCGAGGACTGGCGTTCCTTCAATAGCGTCTAGCCCTTGCACTTGAACTTTTAGTCCATCGACCTTCAAGATTTTGCAGGTCGTGCTACCAATACGATTTGGCCGATCCTTGGCCCTCTGGGCAAAAATCCCGACCTTCGGCCAGGACATATTACCACGGGGGTGACGTGAACCAGTTTCGATTTTTTCCTGGCTTACCAAGTGAAAGAAATATATTACCTCGCAGTGACTAAATTTACTTAGTCCGTCCAGACATTCGGTGCCAAAAATCTGAGGATCGAGCTCAATAACGGATGTAACGCTATCCCAGTGGTCATCGATTGGTTCATTTCGATCAGAATGGACAACGCCTATAGGTTTTAACTCAAGAATATTTTTTCCCAAATTGCCACTCCTATTTTGAGAGTTTTTCCAGAAACTCCTTATATGCGTTCCTCTGACGTCGTTCAAGCTCGTAGTCGGGCTTCGGACCCAACACGTCAGGATATTTTAACCCCCAGGCAAGCGTCCGCTCAATCTGTTCGTGTAAGCTTACTGGTTCTTTAAAGCCAGTCACCTCTGAGAACGCTCTGGCATCCATAAGTATGAGGCGAGGCGGGTTGTCTATTGCGGTGACGTCGTTCTCAATGATGGCGTCAGGCAATATTGAAAATTCAAACGGCTTGCCGGCGGCTTCGCCATATAGTTCCGCCCAACGGCGAAAGCTTCGTGATTTGCTTTCGCCGATATTGAAAACCTTACCTGCGGTCGAAGAATTTTCCGCCGCATGAACCACTGCGGCCGCGATGTTGTCGATGTAGCCGAACGTGAACAGTTGCGCTTGTTCGACAGTACCAAGAGTCAAAAGAGATTCTTTGTCGTAAATACGACGAATGAATTTTCCATGGCGATGTCTATATTGATGGTCGCCGGGACCAAAGACCATTCCTATTCGTAGAACCGAAGCTGCAATTTTGCCGGCTGCGTGAGCATTGAGTAGTGCATCAGTCATCAGGTTCTTGTCATAGTCGTCATAAACCTTCGCGCCAGGTCGGTCTTGCCAGTAATGGCGTTTGAGGCAAGTTTGTGAACTTTCTCCAATCGGCATTTCGGCGATGTCACCGGCGTGATTGATCTGATAGAACGCTTCGTAACAATCCTGAGAACCTAATGCGACAATGCGGGTAGAGGTTGCCTGAAAAATCTCGACGATATCGAGCCCGTGTCGCTCGTTATAAGCGATAGCATGAATTACGACATCGGGATTGAGCTTGCGAAGTTCAGCTTTATGATCGGTGATTTGATCAACGTTGCCACGAATGACATTGTATGGGCTATCTTGATCTGTTTGGCCGCGATTAAATAATGTAACGGTATGACCGTGTTTTTTGGCTCGTTCTGCAATCGCTTTCCCAATGAATTTTGTTCCGCCAATGATAAGAAAATTCATGAACGTTCTCCTGGATCTTCAAACTGACGCAGATTTAAACTCATTTGAATATCATCAAGGCTATGCCCGTCAACGCGAAAGCAATCAATAGTTCTTCCTGTTTCAATAAAACCGATTCGTTCATACAGACGTCTGGCAGGCGCATTGTCAACGAAGACACAGAGATCAATCCACTCTAAATGCGAATGTTGTTTAGCCCAAGACAATGCTGTTCGCATTAATGCCTTGCCAAGACCATGGTGTCTGAAGCCTGGCTCGATACCAATGCCGAGGACGGCGCGATGTGCCTGTGTTGGGATTAAGCGTGTAGTGCTTAGAGCGATACTACCGATAATTTTCGGAGGATTAATACCGTGATCAAATGCTCCCCAGACCTTCTCCCAACCCACTTTGTCGATTGGCTTGGCCCATCGCTGTTTACAGATATCAATGCGAGCAGATTTATCGATAGTGATGTGTTGTCTTGAAAATGCTGAAAACAGCGGTGTGTCGCCTACTCCCGAAGTGGAATCGTTTCTTTCCTGGTGTTCGACAAATAAGAGTGCCTCTTCGCCATTTAGTATCCGAATAGAATTGGAAATATTCATAGCTCGCTGTTTCCCATCGATCTTGATGTTGAGGGAGCGTTTTGCACAGTTTGCAATTGTTCAGGCTTTTGATTTTGTGAGTTATTCTTTAGACTTTTTTCCATAATGTAGGATCTATATGTTTTGCCTTCCCACTGTACTTCTTTGATGGGCGCAAAACCACGGCGTTGATACATTGAGACAAGGTGTTTAGCTGGGATCGCCGTATCTAACTGCAACTTAGATATGCCAGCATTCAGTGCGCGCTGTTCGGCCAAGTCCATTAAGTATGAGCCGATACCATTCTTTTTTTGATCAGGTCTTACAGCTAACTGATGGATGAATACGCATCGACCTGCTCCGTCATCAAGCTCTCTGATCGAAAGGTTCATAGTCGCAATGAGTTCGGCATTTCGATGCAGCAAATAAACTTCGGCGTCCTGCATACGCTCGATTGTAATCTCTTCATCCTGATAGGTTCCTGTGAAGTTTAGGCCCATATCCGCAAGTTCTTGATAAGCAGCATTAACAAGATGACGGATGGCAGGAACGTCGTCGTGGGTGGCTAAACGGATTTCTGAAGGCAATTGGAGGCTCATAGTTTCTGTCCCTCGGCGACAATAGTCTCTTTATATAGAAGTGCTACAGAACCATCTTCCCTACGAACCCTTACCAAATAGCGCGCAGGCTTTACTGCGACTATGCATGGAACGTTGACTTTGCATACCGCTTGATCCAAAGGAACCCTATCGTCAAGACTCGAGCGCTCAGCGTTAGGTGGAAAAACCTGTACTAAATAGTCTTTGTCTCTAGGTAACTTCGTTAAAGTTATTTTAGAAACTTCATTTTGATCACGCTCAAGCCATAGGGCTCTGGAGTCGTTGGTTTGCCTTTGGGGATGAACAACAACGGCGTCAATTGCCGGTAAACTGTCATAAGCTGTTTTTCTTAGCGAATCTTGATATTCCTTTGGAATCTTGTGCCAGCTTGATCGAAGATCAACATACCCTGGTCGACTTGAATCCATCTTTGTATTAATCGCCTCAAACGCTGGCTGAGTTGCGTCCCACTCAAACTGCTCTGACAATTGTTCAATGGAAAATGGTTCAATCCCTGTTTTCTGCCAGAGCCTAGTCGCCATCCAGCGACTTTTCGGTGATGAACTCAGTTGGCGTTTGTATGCATGTGCGTAACCAACCCAGATCAGAACTTTCGCAGTTTTATCCTTACTAAAAATCTCAGAGATAAGATTGTTGGCTTGGCCTTCTTCACGTTGATCAATGGAATCTTCGTTTGTGCAGTTTTGGCAATTCATTTGTGCTTCATAACGTATAATCTTGAAACCAAGGTTGAGGCCTTCTTCGACTAAAGCCGCCATTTGTGGTTCTGCAACGTAGTAGCCTGTGTCGAGGCGGGATACAGTCTTGCGACTATTTACCTTTTCGGTTGATTCACCAATAGCTTCGAGGGCGAAGTATTTAAA
>CAZUYQ010000144.1:0-3199 GCA_964624705.1 uncultured Polynucleobacter sp. | reverse complement strand
CGGCAGATTTAAAACATGGGAGTAAAGCTTTGCCAAAGGCTCTATGTTGTGGGTGATGGTGGTTTTCGTTGATGATGACGATTTGATGGTTCTTGATCTCGTCACAAATAGCTGATCTAGCAGCTTGAATATTTACAGCATTTAAAAATTGATCACGAATGGATTGCGAAATCGATGTCGGCGAAGGCACAGTCCACGCTGCATGCATTGCCACAATCGCTTCAGAATATTGTCCTACCAGAGAATGGTAGAAGGCCAAAGTCTGAGTCCACTTATTTTTCTCAGCTTCGCCTTTGGCGATTTCATGTTTGAGAAGAGAAATCGCACCCAGATAATTTCCTGTCCGACTCAAATTATTTAATTCGTTATCAACAGAGTCTTGATCGTCGCTTGGTGACAGTCCTGCGCTTTGGGCTGTCATGGACAAGAAGCTTAAAGTCAAAAAAACTAAAGATGCTTTTAGATTCATAACTTCCCCCAAATAAAAAAACCGGCATCCCAAGGACCCAGCTTCGACATTTTTATCCAATGTATTCCGTAACTCATTGATTTATAAGGGAAATGGCGCACCCTGGTGGATGACTTTAGAACTGCGTGCCTGCTCTATACGGCTTGAACTCGTTGAAATGATAGTATTTGCGATTTTTTAAGGCTTAAAACCAAGACGCTTGAGTGTATAAGAATCGAACCTTAAAACTTATCAGGAAATTCTTCGTAATCTTCTTTTGCCGATTTAAACTTTTTTCCAAACGCTAAAATTTCACTCTGACATTTAATTTTGATCGAATAGTATGTCGCACTCTTTTCGGCTTGAGGAAAATGTGTATTAGTTTTCCGCTTGCCCTCAAGGGGTTTAACTTCGATATCTGCAAGAATTTGTGCAGAATCGACAGAGTTTATATCAACGTTGTTGATTGCGATGTCTTTTTTGAACCAGGCGGCAATTTCTGCGGTCATATAGAGTGAAACCGGCTTTCCATTGAAAGCGCTCGATTCCGCAAGAATATTCATTTCATAAGAACCGCTGCCAAGTTCTATAATTTCCTTGTAGCCATTAGCTAGGCGCCAACCGCAAAGCATTTCGCAGAAAATATCGGCAGAATGGTTGAGACGATTTTGAGCCATTTTTGTTTTTCTCAGTTCATTTCATACAGCATCATACAATGTATGAAATGGCGCACCCAGAAGGATTCGAACCTCCGACCCCCAGATTCGTAGTCTGGTATTCTATCCAGCTGAACTATGGGTGCGTATACGCGACTTTGCATCGTGTGGAAGGGGTATGTACAGGAGGGGGAGATTGTTTGCAACTCATTTTTCCGTTTGAAGGGCATATTCTCGGAAAGTCGAATAATATCAAGGATTGCGCTTAACTTATACACAGCCTATCTTTGATGAAATAGTCCATTCATTGATCTTCTAATGTTCATAATAAGAGTCCAAGACATGCAAACAGTCGTTCTTATCTACGTCGTTTCTTTAATTAGTTTCGCTTCGTGCAAAACCCCAAATGCTCCAAAGCAAGATAGTAACGAATTGCAGGCCACATCTGCTCCTGACGGTACTGATCTTATTCGCGTGCAGGCTTTTTATAACGGGAAGTTTCCTCAAGCAAATACTGGGATCGTGCTGGGGATGGTAGACCATCTTCTTAATAAGTCTAGGTCAGCGACGTCGTTTGCTCAAGAACCCACGGCAAGCGAGATTCAGTTTTTAGGTAAAGCTATGAATGCGTTTCATAAAACAAATCAGGTTGATGAGCGTTACAAGGAGGGTGGCGAACCTGTCGCAGATGCCAGACTTCGAGAAATCATTTTGGGTGAAAGAGTGTTCACGCTTTTGACAGTGCGACGTGCGATTGAAGTGAATCAACAGTATGGCAAAATATTTGACGCGCCTTGGCCTTATAGTCCAGACGATACGGGCCTAAACTCAGCTCATAGAGCCCACCTCGCAAAAGATGTCGATAAGGCGTTAAGTCATCCGCAGTATGCGCAGCTTCTCAGACGCATGGGTGCTGTGATTGCAATAGTGATGGACAGCGCTGCTGTCAACAATCTTGCAACAGAAAACAAAGCACTAAAGAGAGACATCTCCGCCCGTAAGGATCTACTTAAACAGTACGGCATGGCTCTACACGTAAACCAAGTCTTTCGTTCGCAGTTATATACGGCTTTTAGCGGTACTTTTGGTGCCGATGCAAAAAAACTTGGTGATGCTTTCGTGTGGGATGAGCTTTATGGTGAAAAAAGGGAAGATTAAATAGAGGCCAATTCTGCTCCACCATAAGTGTGCCAGTATAAAATATTTTTGCTATTCGACGATGCTTCTTGAACCACAGCTCGCAGTCCAGAGGCGACTTTTGTCGTGTAAGTTGTATCCAGGGTTAAATTTTCTAGCAATTTGAACGTTGCCGATAACTCGTTCGCGTCAACTTGTTCTTTGGCATATGCGAGGTCTGACGGGGACCGCAGATCTATTTCATTTAGGCCAATGCGTGACGAAACACCGGCCATTTGGAGAACACTGTTAGCCAGACGCCGGATGTTAAAGCGATTTGCGATAATTCCGTCGACACATCGTATGCCTACCACACGAGTCCGGACACCAGCGATGCGAAGGCCCGCCAATAATCCAGCGATCGTGCCGCAGGTTCCAACTCCCACCACAATTGTATCGGGTAAAGGAATGAGTCCGCGCCGAGATTGTTCGACTAGTTCAACTGCTGCCTCGGCGTGACCAACGGCGCCAAGAACATTCGAGCCACCAGGAGAAACAAAATAGGTGCTAGGGTCGTGACTATCAAAATGTGATTGAACTGCGGCAAGGGCAGCACCGATTTCTTTTTGAAAGCGCTCGCCGTGAACATGCAATGCTGCACCTTGCCGTGTGCAAAAATCAGCATGCTGTTCAATCTGCGTATTCCTGTGCGGTACGAAATGATGCACGTCTACTTTGAGTCCGACACGTGGTGCATGCGCTGATAAAGCTGCGATGAAATTCGAACCAAGTGGGGCGACCGTGGTGAGCTTGGTCGCCTGCTGTTGGATCGCATCTGCTAGAATGTACTCGAGGTTTCGAATTTTATTTCCACCATATCCGGCAGAGGTGAGGTCCTCCCGTTTTACAAAGAGATTTTCGTAACCGTTATATAATACCTATCTAAACCTGCTTTCGCGGGTCTAGTGATTATTTCCTG
>CAZUYQ010000143.1:6778-12283 GCA_964624705.1 uncultured Polynucleobacter sp. | reverse complement strand
GGTATTAGATTACGATGACGATCTAAAATCTACGCACGGACATCGTAAGCTTAGGTTACACTGGCGGTTCTCTCGTAAAGAACGCTATGCCAAATCAAAGCGATGAAACTAGATAGACAAGATGACATGTTTTTTTCAGAGAGTGCAGATCAAAATCGACTATTAGGTTCCAAAGCTAGCAATCCGGGAGTGCCATCAAACCGGAACCCTAGATTGGTATTGTCGTCACCCAGCTTAAACAGATACCACCCAAGGCCCGAAATTGCGATTCCCGACGGTAAAATATAGTAACCACGTCTTTTTGCTTCTTTAGATCGCTGGTTTACCCTGTCCCAGCAGCCGTCTTCTGATTCACCGTTTTTTCTCGCGGATTTCCCCTCCTCTGAGCAAGGGTCACCGCCACTTGGCGGACCGATTACAGATATCAGCCCGTAAAGCGATGTAAGACCACCAACAACCATTGTTCCTACTCCCGTTGCGCGATAGTAATAAGATTTCTTCGACTCGGTTCCAGCGCCTGTTTGCTGTTCGCACAAAGCCACTGGACTAATCAGCGCGCAAATCAGCAATTCTAAAATCGCACAATGGCGTGACATGTACATCTTTTTTCTACTTTTTGCAGAGTTAAAGATTGGGGTACTCATACTGCGTTACGCAGTGCCTTCGTAACTAACTGTAAGTAAACAATATATGTCATTGGTCCTGATGACAAGACCACAACTTAAAACTTCATGAATTACCGTGCACACCATAATTCTAGATTGAACGGATTTCCGTCACTGTCGTTGTCAAAGCCTTCGATTTCATAATGTAATGATCGAGGCAACTCATTGAGTGGGTAAACGTTATGCGATGCGGCAAACACGCGCTCGCGACTACTATAATTTGTGCCAATCGTGATTTTCAATATCTGACCATGATCAGTTGATCTAACGTTTGCAACATTGTTATGGACAGTCAGCGTAAGAGATTTCGTTTCATTGAGATTAAAAACACCATGGGCCACTTCCAAAACATTTTTTCCTGCGGCTGTTGTATGAGTAAACTTACAGTTGTACGTGGCATTTCCCGCATAGACTGGCGTTAGCAAAATCATCGACAGTGCGCAAAAAGCTAGTCTTAAGAAATTCATAATGTGCATGAGTGTCTCCTAAATTTCGCATTAAATTTTTGTTGTTCTTCACTATTCAGAATAGTCACGATCATCTTAACGACGGGTTTTTAAAATCAAAAATCCCTGCAAATCCGATCAGCAATAGATTTGCAATGAAGGGCAAATCCATCGGAATCAAAGCGAACACAGCTTCCCTCAAAAAATTCATAAATGTTTGGCAAGCCATTAGAATTTTTACCAGTGAGCAATTCCACTCTCTTTGCCAATGCTCCACATCGCAATTGCCCCTCTTCCGCAAATCCAAATCCCGGACTGTATGTAGTGCTTGATTGAAAGCCGTAATTTTGAAAGGTAGCCAAGCGATCACCAGAAAATTTGAATGGAATTTGTTCGATATCGTCATTGAAATTTCGAACCCATCTTACTCCGCCATTTTTATAAAACGATATTTCGCCAAAAGCTCGCGGGAATACCATGTCACCAACAGAAAGTGAAGATACTTCTATTGCAGATCTTCCAAAATTGTCTCGAAAAACATCACTGACGCCGGATCCTCCCCAACCATAGTAAATTGTCGCGCCTTTTTTGATATGAATATGGTTCTTACCTATCTGAACTGATGCATCAGCATTACTAAAACCGGCAAGAACTGCACCGTTGCCATCCCGTTTAATAGAATCCAGCTTTAGCGGGATACCAAGATAAGAAATGTCACGAAAATCAACAAAACGTAAAAAATCCATATACTGATTGAGACTCATCTCAACCATTTTCTTTTGATCCAAGAGGTATTCCAAATAATATCGGCTTTTTTTGGAATTGTTGTGTTGCAACGAATTATAAGCATAACCCCAGATAACTTCATGAAAAACTAGTGTCGCACGCGAATCGTTATCTAACCTATTCCAAATATTTTGGTTAATGCGATAAATTCTTTCTTCCGGATAGGGTGATATCTTCTGAACAATGGTCTGTTCCACTCTACAGCCAGGTTCAATAATGATGTCGCCGTAATCATTCAGAACTGGCAAAGAGTCATTCCAGAAGATCGCATTTGCAAAAAAATCTTTAACTTTTTCAGACCATATTGCGTACCTGCCTGGATCGCGAATCATCAATCGCTTTAAAACCAAATCTAATTTTTCTGTAACTGAAAGTGATGCTGGTCCCAGATCAATCTTGAAACCTCGCATCCCAACACGTGCTTCGTATAGCTCCATTGCCTCAATTGTACCGCTATTGCAAACAATTGAGTTCCCACCATTGCCGTGCTCATTACCTGTAGCTGCAAATGCGTTACTATAAAGCACAACCAACAAAATACAGCAGCTAATTACATACTTCATTGCTTGGTCCACTCCTTTGAAATTGGAAAAAATTGCACATTTAATCTGAAGATTTGATTTTTTTTGCCAGACTCCAACACTTTTGCGAGATCTCGTCTAAAATCTTGAATCATTTGCTTTGCGATAGGCAGTTTCTTAACGTCAATGGCCATAGTAATTCCTGAAATATTGCGACGATCCATCGGAACATCTTCAAGTGCTTCTATCGCTTTCTCGATATACTCTCGATTTACCTTGCGAAGAAGAAAATTCGGCACGTCATTAGATGTGGTTAAGTTTTTAGAAAGAAGCATCCAGTGATTCTTTTTGCGTATAATTAAGCCTAACGTACAAAGACGTGACAATGCTTCAATCGCGACTCCAATCGAAATATTAAGGTGTTGAGCAATTTTCTTATCACTCCACGTCGTATCGGGTATTTCAAGCAGCGACAATATGGCAAAGTGCTCCCAAGAGCTTATAGGTTCAAATTGCGTATTGCTGAGCTGAGTATAGTGATCAAATTCTTCACTTTTAACGACGTTTCCGAGTACTTGATTCAGTGCAGTTGCCCGCAATACGGGATCTTCCATTTCTATCTGGTTCAAAATCCTAATTGCCATTTTTGGAGTTAGTGGACGAGTGCCCTTTAATAGTGCCGACAGTGTTGATGCATCGAGACCAACTGAGCGAGCAAAAGCCCTCAATGAATAACGCGAGTTCTTTTTTGAACGCTCGGCAAAGCTTCGCTGCAAATGTTGTATGAGTATCGTCATGTCTTAAAGTTTATAGGAAGACGGTACTATTGCAACACAGTTTGTCACAATGTGTGGCAAATTTGCCACAATACAGACCTTCTCACAGCATCCACAAGATTTGGCTACATCTCTCGGTAAAATCTTTCCCAAGGAAAATTCTATAGTTTATCTAACTAATGCTAACTTGCTGCGTCACATGCATTGTATCGTTTTCATCAGTGAATGGCACAGCTTTGAATCGCAGCGTAATATCTTTGCCAGAAAGGTTCGCTAAGTAATGACAAAGACACGCGGCGTTATCTTGCTTTGTGATGCAGACTTCTATTCAACTCAACAAAACTCACGAGCCCAACTTTCTTCGCTTCACCAGCCTTCTTACCCATTGCAATGGTCATATCGACAAGACCACCAGCGAGTCCGACATAGAACGCAAATTTAATCAGTGAATGAATCATCGAAAATGGTGACATTTTAATTCTCCTTATCCAGCCTTACGTAGTTTTTCGAGTCCCTCAACGATCAGCATCCGCATGAGCGTCTGGTATGGGACACCTTTTTTCTGCGCGATCGCCTTTAGCTCCGCAACCGTTTCTTCGTCGAGACTGATGCTCGTCGGAAACTTCTTCAACTTCTTACGCTTGTCATAAGCAGTTTTGATTGCTTTCGCATCAATCTCGACCTGCTCGTAATTTTTGTCACTCTTCGCATAGGTTGGCATAAACGACTCGCTCCTTTTTATTTAGTTCTCTCACAGAAATAATCCTGACCCCTGACCCGCGTAGCGTGAAGCACACGAAGACCGCCTTGCCGGACGTGGTCATTCCATAAAGCCCATAACGCGGTTCGTTGACCGGCGGCGCAATCTGCTCACCAAGAACGCGAATCATGTCGAGTTGCCGAAACACGGACTCGGCCTCATCGCAGGTGACCCCATGCTTGCTCAGACTTTTAGCACTGTTGCCGCCGTCCCATTCAAATGAGAAACTCCGTTGCTGCTCAATCCAGTCAATCAGCCACTCAATAAATACAAACTTAGCCATACCGCTCGTCCTCAACATTATTAGTGTAATCCACTATAATTCACTATGCAATTAAATTAAAACCGCTTCAAAAAAGCAGACAGAAATCAGACAGGAAATAGGGCGAAATCAGAGGAAATTGAGAGTTATTGAGGGCATAGAGAATGATTAACTTAATGATTTTAGATATTTACCTAACATTT
Source organism: uncultured Polynucleobacter sp. (assembly GCA_964624705.1). GTDB lineage: Bacteria > Bdellovibrionota_B > Oligoflexia > Oligoflexales > RGVZ01 > CAMDKS01. The sequence continues at coordinate 7,864 of CAZUYQ010000143.1, read as the reverse complement.
CAAATATTTGCTCTTACCCCCTTTGTTAATTTCGAGTCTCTTCACCCGCTCCATCTATCCCTCTGATATGATGGAACAAGTTCCCCGCCAGGAACCGAATCTGACAGAAATCAGACAGACTATTCAAATAAAATTTCGTTTTCGTTCGTTGAGTTTGCAAAAACATTTTTTGCGAGCATCGCCGGCAAGAGCGCATTCGTGCGTCCCAATAATTTAGTGGCAGAGGCTTGCCGCATAGAACAAAATGTTTGAAAATAGCTTTAGACGCCAAATTCAAACTTTAAAGAAAGACCTCCCGAAATGACTCGTGGTGATTTAAACAAACTAATCAATTATTGGCTTGAAGGTGCCAATGACGATTGGAACATGCACAAGTCGCTTGCAAAATCTAAGCATTATGGTCCAAGTTTATTTTATCTGCATCTATCTATGGAAAAGCTGATTAAGGCATTGATCGTTCAACGGACGAAAGATCAGGCTCCTTTCAATCACAATTTAGCATTCCTTATCGGCAAACTGGATCTTGATATTTCGGAAGATACGTTAGACGATCTTGTCCGCATTTCCGAATTTAACATCGCCACACGCTATCCTGTGGATATACAAAAATTTTATAAAACAGCCACAAAGGAGTATGTTGCTCAATGGCATCAAAAGGCAGAAAAAATTCGCCTAAGATTGATCTCCGTTTCCAATCAAAACTCAAAAAGATCTTAAGAATTTTGTCTGAAAACGATATCTTCTTTGAGAATTTGATTTTATTTGGATCAGTTGCTCGTGGTGATGCGCGAGAAGATAGCGATATCGATTTATGCCTAATCGTTGATGACAAAATTCGTGATTTACAGACAATCCGCAGGGCGGCTACAGCATCGGTGGCGCGTGCTGGAATCGACGCCGATTTTGTTATTACATCCATTCATAAATACAAGAACGATATGATATCACCACTACTTCATCAGATTCGGACTCATGGGATTCCAGTCTTTTAAAGCTGGTGTTTCAGATTCGAGTAGACCGAAGCATCCGCATGAGCGTGTGATATGAGGATCTAATCCGCTATTTTTAACCTCGGGGTTTGAGTAT
>CAZUYQ010000143.1:3854-6768 GCA_964624705.1 uncultured Polynucleobacter sp. | reverse complement strand
CTTTTATTTTTTCAACGCCCGCTTTCGCACATACTTCATCTAGGTCACCACCTGGAGCACCCCCGACGCCTATTGCGCCAATGACTTTACCTTCCGATCTAACAGCCATGCCCCCGCCTACTAATAATATGTTTGGCAGATTTGCGAGTTGTGAACTTCCTGGCGTCGAAAGAATTCTTTTAGCAATTTCAGACGTTGTATCCAAATTGACAATCGGGGCAATAGATACCGCTGTGTAGGCTTTATATTTCGAAGAATCAAGGGTGTGTGAGCCGGTTAGATCTCCTTTAAGCACTAATTGTGTAAGGCCGTCAGCATTGACGACGGTCACCGTTACGTTGAATCCGTCCTTTTGACAGGTCTGTAATGCCGCTTGGGCCGCCTCAAGCGCTAAATTTAAAGGCAAAAAACTTTGACTCGCCAAGCTCGGAGGTGAGATCGCTATTGCTGTGGCCGACAGCAGCCATTTTTTTTAGAAATAAACAGGTACGCATGACTATCTCCAAAAAGTTTATGTGTTAGAATTTTATACCGACTTGATATCTATAGGCGCGAGTGTAAGTAGCGTGACAGTACTTATTACTTTTCGCAGAACCATGCGTGGACGAATCCCCAGTGATCTGTTGCTGATACTAGTGTTAAATTATTGCGGGTTGTAAATTTCACTATTTCATGGGTTATTAGAAAACAAGCTGGCCTTGGCGCGTACTGAGAGCCGGTCCAATCGCTCTTGTAATACGTTTTTGTTGGTCCAAAAGTCATCTCAACCGGAATTTCGACTTCAGTCGGCGAGCTGTTTGGATCTTCTGGTGGGAGAAGAGCTTCTGTTTTATCGCATATATCTTTAGTTGAGGAAGTGGCTTGGAATAAGTAATGCTCATCAGAAATGCCAGCTTCTTTCTGCTTAAAAAATGTTAGATTGGCCACATATAAACCGGTTTCGTTAGGCGACAACGCCCCCTGATAAGAGCAATCCATATGCCATCGCGAAATCGTTATATTAATCGTTTTCGCTTCTGCTAAATTTGCTAACGTGATCAGACAGCCAGCTCTGAACATAAGTAATAAGTTCATAAAATCTCCTTAAGTGAATCGTTCTCTGTTTGTGATTATGTCCTGTTTAAGAAATACCCGAACTTGAGCTATCTAAAAAATAGAAATTACTTTATACTGCCATCGAATTTAGTTATAGGTGACGCCGGTGCCACACAATTTTGCTCATTTGAGAGAACATATTGAAAAGCTCTATGCTTTCAGCATCGTTGCTAAAGCGGGCTCTCTTAGTCAGGCTGCAGCAAATCTCAAAATCAGCCAGGCTGGGTTGTCGCATAGCCTTAAAGTTCTTGAGGGAGCTCTGCGTTCAACTCTGTTTATACGTAGCTCCAAAGGCATGTCATTGACTCCGGCAGGCGAGCTTTTATTCGAGTATAGCAAGCGACTTTTTCACGATCTCGAAGCCATTGAAACCGCAGTAAAAAACCCGCATATCGAAGGCATCGGAAGACTCAGAATTGGTACTCATGAAACATTGGCCATTCATGTTTGGCCGGAATTTCTCAACAAGCTAGGCGACAGCGATCCACATTTGCTCATTTCACTTATGAGCGGCCGAGTTGGTCCACTCGTTCAAGGCTTAAAAAGTGGTGACTATCATGTCATTGTCACCGTAGAGCCGACCGATGATCCTTTGTTGATTAAGCGACCTCTCTACCAGGGCGATTTCGGTTTTTTTGTTGCTTCATCTGGGTCAACTCGTTTTGCATCCCTGCTTAAGAAACGCCTTTCACATGATAACGTCGATCAGATACCGATCTTGACCGATGCTCTTGCTGAGATTCGCCAAAATCTTCCCATACCGACCTATCTCGTCCAGAATGGCTTTAAACTAGACAATTTCTTTGAGTTAAATAGTTTTGAGGCTGCAATTCAACTCGCATCGCGCGGTCTTGGTATTGCCTTTTTACCTAGGCGAAATGCTGCCGCTGCAGTCAAGGCTGGTCGTTTGCGGCAGGTGTTCATTGATGGGGTCGTCGGGAAGGGTTTCGGGAGTTATCAGATTTGCGTGACGTACCTAAAGACAATGCAAGATGAAAGAATGGTTGCTCGCGTGTTGCCTGAACTCGAAGGTCACTTCACGTAAGCGCGGGTTTTGTAACATTTGACATAACGTCGCGGCTGTTCTCTGTTATTTTTTTGAGTGCAAGCTTCGATTTAATTCCAAGAAACTCACAAGCCAGGTTCCTTCCAATCACAATTAAGCATTCCTTATCGGCAAACTGGATCTTGAAATTCGCTTTACTCAACTCATGCGTTGCCCGATCATAGAATTCTTATGCCAATTATTTGCCAATCTAATCGCCTGATATTACGAACCTGGACGCTTGAAGATGCAGCGGACGCGTTGGCAATTTGGGGTGATCCTGATGTTATGAAATATGTGGATCCCGACGGAATATGTCGTAGTATCGATGACGCAAGATCTCTGCTGAGTAGAGGAATTGCGTACCATAATCAGCACGGCTTTTGTCGATGGGCTGTCGCTGAAAAAACAACTGGATTTGTTGTTGGAAGCTGCGGATTGTCTCGCCTTCCCTTCGGAAAAATTGATATCGGTTATTATGTAAAACCTTCCTATTGGTCGCGCGGATTTGGTACGGAAGCCGCCAACGCTTGCATTTCATATGCTTTTGACACACTCAAATTAAAGCAGATCTGGGCGTCAATCCTTCCTGAAAACCTAGCTTCTCGGCGTGTTCTGCAAAATCTTGGCTTCGAAGATTTAGGGCTGCAGCCTGCTGAAGATGATCCAACAATTCTCGATCAATGGTTTGTCAAAAATTTTGCTTGAAAAACTCATATCCTTAATTCCACTCTTAGTGATGCTTTTTTCCTGGCTAAGGCTACTAACCAGTGG
>CAZUYQ010000143.1:0-3844 GCA_964624705.1 uncultured Polynucleobacter sp. | reverse complement strand
CAGGATTGCATCGCCTGCTCCACTTATCTCGATGATATGATGGAATAAATCCCTAGCCTGGGATCGTCCAACAACGCCCCTTATAATTTCGATTATTGGTCTGAATTTATGGAACCTGCGGTACCCAGAGAGCCCGATCTATACCTAAATATTATCAAAATCATATTTTTCTTCTTGATTGGCCACCCAATGCTAACGCTCTATTTTTTGTTGTGTTAAAGCAGCTTCCTCGGCCGGATTCTTGGTATGAATCCCGCTATAACAAGATTTTTGGAGCAAGCCATGAAAGCAGTTTTAATGACAATCGTTCTAGCCACCCTAGCTGCATGTGGGCGCATGCCAGCCTCATCAGAACTTGAAAGTGTGACAGCAATCACAGCGCTTTCATTTAGTCGTGATAAGCGTCCTGTTGATGGCACATACGACCGCCTCGATTTTAAAAAAGGTACAGACTCTACTTGGACAGCCGTTATAACCACCATCTTTCCATTCAGCAATAATACGAAGCAAGAAGAGATAGAAGGATTAAGCTGTAGTATTGCTACTTCGGGTGCTCATGCAACAGTTCGTAAAGTTTACTGCTCGGTTGATAATCGTCTTGTAGATGGCCCTTTCTATGAAATTGTGGTCAAGCAAAACCCTGATGCAGCATATGATGCTGTAAAGAAGACAACCATCGTGAGTCGTATTAATGGTCAGCAAAGCACGAAAGAAGAGATCATTGGCGAAGGACTATATCAAGTTCCTCAGTGACCAATCCTACGTATTAAGTGAAATTGAAGGGTCCGCTGTCTCAACCAAATATGTTTTGAAAAAGCTATTCTTTATAATATCTACTAAAATTTAACTTGGAGTCCTGAGCTATGAAATTAATTTTATGCCTTATCCTTGCTTCCCTCTCTTCTCTGGCATCCGCAAACGTTCATGACGCATATGTGCGAAGCAAGCTCGCAGGTGACTATCAACTGACAGTCAGCGAATTCTTTTTTAACGATAACATCACGCTCCAATTTGCAATAGATCTAGCTGGGAAAATTTCGGTCGAAACTACTGCAGTTGGCACGGATGATAAAGTTGTAGATTCCGCAAAACTAGTCTGGGTCCGCTCAACGAATGGTGATCTTGCAGGATTACCTGTTGTCACAGTGGTTTTGAGTACGGGATCTGATGAAGAGTGGCACGACTTGCAGGTCCGTTTGTCGTTCCGCGAAATAGATAACGGCAAGCTAGAGATGTTAGTTCTTGATGCAATCGAGACGAATCATGAAGGGCCAAACCAAGCTTCAGAGGTAAACCGTCGCAAGGTTATTGTGACAAAAAAAGACAAAGCTGGCGTTTTTCAGGCAATTCGCGGCTTGTGATTTTTAATCTTACCGGTTCGCTTCTTTCGCCAGGTGACTTCTCACCTGGCGATAAGTCCAGGCTTAATTATGTCACCGGATATCTCGAATATAACTTTGATAAGGTTTTCGCTAAAATCGCCACTGATAGAATGTTACAAAAATTGAGCTCTAGCACGGTTTCAATTCGCGACAGCGTTAGTATTTCTTGACCGAACATAGTGCTCCCTCGTTAGATAGCGGGAGCAGTTTGTTCTCACATCTATTTACAGCGACTTCATTCATTGCTATGTTGGTGGACATAGCTAAGGGGGTCATATGAATTTATCGCAGACATTAGTATCTCTATTATTACTCGGTAGCACCACGTCATTTGCAGGTAACGTTCGCGGTAATGGCGGTGGCGTTGTCGTTTGTCGCGATAGCCAGGGCAAGATACTGACTGCGGAGATTCTCGACTTTTATGAGGCGCGGGAACTCAGACACATGCAGCATGACTTCGGCCCTGCGACTTCGACCTACATGGAAAAAGTCAAATATGTCCTGCAGCGCCGTCGTGACGTAGCTCCGGTTCGGGCCATGATGTGGGGACAGTGGGCCGACAGCTTTGAAGCAGAAGCAACCAGGCTGACCAACGTCGAGTTGGAACTTATCAACGATTCGCTTATCCAGGCATGGCCGCGTGGGTGTAAGATCGAACAGATCGTCATCCAACACGTACCAACATTTCCAGAAGATCGACGTTATGTCGTCAATCAAGATCTGTGGCTCGCTCTCGATGAAGAAAACAAAGCGGGCCTCATCTTACATGAGATCATTTACCGCGAAGCGATCATTTATGGACATGAGGATTCCGTCGCCACACGTTACGTCAATAGTGTGTGGAGTTCTGTTGGAACACCCAGTTATCTAGCTTCCCAGGCGGCGTTGAATGATTTTTTGAAGATGGTAAAATTTCCAGTTGGAGAATGGCAAGGAACTGCGCCAAGTCTGTATGAATGTAGCTATGATCCCGAAAAAAATTCAGCACGCTTTAATTTGAAACGACCTCGTGAATTATTTTATCCGACCTCAATATATCCTTCGTTTTTTCAATCTGAAACGATTGAGCTTCATTTAGCCTACAGTCAGTTCAAGGTCCATCTTAAGGAAGACGCTGAATACGTCTGCAATTCACAGTCTGCAGGCTCTACAAATCAAGACGCGACATTATATCGTCTAAATGTCGGCTACGGCGAAGCTTTAATACAAAATCAACTCTTAAAATTTTCCATTCTCGACTATTCAAGTGTGAATTATCCTGGGCGCCTGCTCATCAGAACCCCCTCAAGTTTTCATAAATTGGAAGGTGTAAATGGCAAATTGTATTCGTCATTAAAAGACGCCACCCTGTGGTTTGATGAACACCTGAAAGTAGCGGACTGTCATGACTGCATCGAAGAGTAAATTAATCGAAACAACGCCCTTTGATATCGCGGATTGGCTGCGCGAGCGCTATCTCAAACGCCGATCCCTAAATCAGGCTTATTCTCTGCGCTCGTTTGCACGAGATTTGGGTGTTGGTTCTGGACGTTTATCCGAGTATATGTCACGCAAACGCACAGCGTCGGCATCCACTCTTTGCTCACTGGTAGAAAAATTGGAGCCGAATCGCACGGTCGCGCAAAATATCCTTAAAGCTGCGGCGGGTTCTACGGCTTCGAAACGAGAAAAAGTAAAGCTTGAAGAATACCGCCTGAGCGAAGATCAATTTGCATTGATATCTGAGGGTCTTCACTACGCCATTTTGAGCCTGGTAACGACCGATGACTTTGATCCGAACCCAAAGGCGATTGCGGCAAAACTAAATTCCAATGTCGTTAGCGTTAAGTCGGCATGGGAAAGGCTCGTTCGATTGGGTTTTCTTTCTTGGCATCAGGGCAGGTGGTCGTGCTCCTACCCGCGGCTTTCGACGTCTGAAGATGTCAAATCCGCTGCATTGCGTCGGGCGCATCGTGAAGTATTGTCCATGGCTGAGAAGTCACTTGATAGTGTACCCATAGATCTACGTGAAATAACATCGATCACAATGGCGATTGATCCCATGAAAATTCCCGACGCAAAAAAATTAATTCGGGAATTTCGCGATAAACTCTCTATGCATTTAGAAGCAAAGAAGCGAAAAGACGTATATGAGTTGGTTATCGCACTTTTCCCTCACTCGTCTTTGCAATGATAGCAGGACGCCTCATTATATTAATGCTTCGGAAGGGTCCCTTTGCAAACAGCGATTGCTGCCCGAGTTCTTGCTCTGCTCGAAATATCGATACATGCATCCATTTCATTCGGGCGTGAATTAACTGTTGGGAGAGAATTAAATAATTTATGGGCATTTGGTTACTGGAGCGGCACTTCTCTCAATCAATTTTACATTCGTTCCTTCGATTTTCCGGCTACCGAGCGAAACGCCAGAGTACAACATATAAATCTTATGGGGGCTGCTAGATGTTGCCGGAATGAGTTGG
>CAZUYQ010000142.1:9131-12348 GCA_964624705.1 uncultured Polynucleobacter sp. | reverse complement strand
GGCCACGGCCCGGCAACGGCGGGGGCGGTCGTCCAAGTGGCGGTGGCGGTGGCGGCGGTGGTCGAGGTGGACGCGGAGGCGGACATATGGATGTGGCTTCTATTGTTGGGTTGCAACTCTCCGTCTGATTTTCAAACATTCTCAAATGCATGAATAAAATGCCTCGCGATCACGCGGGGCATTTTTATATCTTTTTTATGACGTGTGATTGCTTCTTTAGACCGTTTTGATGTGGAAAGTCCGATGCTGTAGCTATTCCCGCAAGGAGGTTCACTATGGCATCGTGGAATTCTGGTATTTTCGAAGTCTCAATGATTCTATCGGTTGTTTGTATTCTAGCAGTCGTCTTAGCGCCGTTCATGGCAAATGTTTTAGAAGGGAGGAAACATCTTTTAACTGGACCCTTGGGGTGGATGGAAACATTGGTCTACAAGGCGATTGGGCGTCGTGCTTCGAGTGACATGATGAACTGGCGGTCGTATATGACCGCGCTTCTGTTATTCAATATCATCGGTATTTTGGCGCTGTGGATTATTCTTTTACTACAATCGGTTCTGCCGCTGAATCCGGAACAATTACCCGCGATGTCATGGCATCTGGCGTTAAATACTGCTGTGAGTTTTGTTACGAATACCAACTGGCAAGCATATTCCGGTGAAGCAACCCTCAGTTACTTTTCACAAATGTTTGGACTTGGGGTCCAGAACTTTTTAAGTGCGGCAACTGGTATTGCTGTGATGGGGGCCTTTGCTCGAGGAATAACCGGCAAACAGACGCAGAATCTCGGAAATTTTTGGCAAGATCTAACACGTACCGTCATTTACATTCTATTGCCGCTTGCTGTTCTGTGGGCCTTGATTTTAATGTCCCAGGGCGTGATTCAGAACTTTGCAAATTATGTGATAGCAACGACGACTGAAGGTGCAAAACAGATTTTGCCGATGGGACCGGCTGCATCGCAGATTGCCATAAAACAGTTAGGGTCAAATGGTGGGGGTTTCTTTGGTGTGAATAGCGCGCACCCTTTTGAAAATCCAACTGCATTAAGTAATGCAGTTGAACTCATCGCAATTCTACTAATTCCTGTTGCGCTACCATTTACTTTTGGGCGATTGGTTTCGCATCGTGCGCATGGGCGGACACTTTGGGGTGCAATGGCCTTTATATTTATTGCATTTACTGCGAGTGCAATGTTTTTTGAGTTCTCGACCAATCCAGCCGTACATCAACTTGCGTTTATGGAAGGTAAAGAGGTCCGCTTTGGGATAGCAACCTCGACTCTTTGGACTATAGCAACGACCGCGACTTCGAATGGTTCGGTGAACGCCATGATCAGTAGCATGTCGCCGATGACGATACTCCTTGCAATGCTAAATATGATGTTCGGCGAAGTTGTCTTCGGTGGAGTTGGATCTGGTATCTACGGGATGGCTCTGTTCTCAATTGTCGCGGTTTTCATTGCCGGATTGATGGTTGGAAGATCACCCGAATATCTCGGCAAAAAAATTGAGGCGCCTGAGATTAGTGCAGCTGTCGTTGGAGTTCTTGGTCCAAGTATCGCGATCCTTGTATTGACTGCGATTGCGCTGACCATTCCTGCTGGTTTTTCGAGTTTGGCTCATAAAGGCCCGCATGGCTTATCGGAAGTCCTTTATGCTTTTTCGTCTGCTGCGGCTAACAACGGTAGCGCCTTAGCAGGGCTAAATGCGAACACTACATTTTATAATTTAACGATGGCACTCGTAATGTTGATAGGCCGATTCATTGTGATTATTCCGGTGTTGATGATCGCAGGAAGTTTAGCTGCAAAGAAGACCACACCGTTATCACCTGGGACTATGCCAACCCATGGATTTATGTTCGGTGGTCTCTTAGTCGGCACGATTTTGATTATCGGCGCACTGACGTTCTTTCCGGCAGTGGTTCTAGGGCCGATTGCGGAACATCTCCTGATGCTTCAGGGCCGCTTGTTTTGATGCAATAAATAACCGATTTAACCTTTAAGGGGTTTGTACCTATGTCATCACCGAAAAAAAATGGAATAGATCGAGCAACTATTATGCCAGCGGTCGTTGATAGTTTTAAAAAACTAACACCAGTAGTGCAACTGCGGAATCCGGTTATGTTCTTTGTGTACGCCGGAGCGATCGTTTGTACTGGGATAGATGTCGTAAGTCATAGCATCGTGAACTTACAAATTGCGATCTGGCTTTGGTTCACCGTTCTCTTTGCAAATTTTGCTGAAGCCATTGCCGAAGGGCGTGGCAAGGCACAGGCAGATACTTTAAGAAAAATGCGAAAAGATGTGACCGCAAGATTACTGGTTGACGGAAAGGAACAAGTGTCCGTGGTGGCGGCCTCTGCGCTGCGTATAGGTAATATTGTTGTTGTTAGTCGTGGCGAAGTGATACCGGGCGATGGGGAGATTATTAAAGGTGTTGCCACTGTCGATGAATCTGCAATCACGGGAGAATCCGCGCCAGTCATTCGGGAAGCCGGTGGTGACCGCAGTGCTGTCACAGGTGGCACGATGGTCCTAAGTGATGAAATTCAAATTCGCATCACTGCCGACCCAGGACAAAGTTTTTTAGATAAGATGATCTCGATGATTGAAGGTGCGAAACGAAAACGCACTCCGAATGAAGCCGCACTGGGGATTCTGTTGATAGCCCTTACGATCGTCTTCTTTATTGCGGTAGTCACTCTGCGTTACTTTGTTCAGTATGCTGAGCTTGGTTTAACAAGCCAAACATCAGCTACGGTATCGGTGCTGATCGCCTTATTTGTATGTCTTATTCCCACAACGATTGGCGGATTATTATCAGCGATTGGTATTAGTGGGATTGATCGCTTATCCCGAAAAAATGTGATTGCTATGAGTGGTAAAGCAGTCGAAGCTGCCGGAGACATTGATGTTCTCTTGCTGGATAAAACGGGCACCATCACCCTGGGTAACCGCGTTGCCAATACATTTGTGCCTGCACCTGGTGTTGCGGCACTTGAGCTGGCAGAATGCGCACAGCTTGCATCGCTCGCCGATGAAACACCTGAAGGTCGGTCGATCGTAGTCCTTGCTAAAGAAAAATTTATGATTAGAGGAAGAGAGCTACATGGCCACGAGACCGTATTTGTTCCGTTCTCTGCGGAGACGCGGATGAGTGGCGTTGACATTCGAGAAGCTTCATCTGTTCGAGTTGTCCGTAAATGAGCCGTCGAC
>CAZUYQ010000142.1:3679-9080 GCA_964624705.1 uncultured Polynucleobacter sp. | reverse complement strand
TAAAAGATATGGTTAAAGGTGGCATTCGCGAGCGATTTGCTGAACTAAGGCGGATGGGCATTCGTACTGTAATGATTACCGGCGACAATCCGTTAACCGCTGCCGCGATTGCAGCAGAAGCCGGGGTTGATGATTTCGTTGCAGAAGCGAAACCTGAAATGAAGCTCGCATTGATACGTGAGGAGCAAGCTAAAGGGCATATGGTTGGAATGATTGGAGACGGCACCAACGACGCCCCGGCACTAGCACAAGCAGATGTTGGAGTCGCAATGAATACTGGAACCCAAGCCGCACGCGAGGCTGGGAATATGGTCGATCTTGATAGCAATCCAACCAAATTGATTGAGATTGTTGAGACCGGCAAACAGATGCTTATGACTCGCGGTGCATTAACCACTTTTAGTGTGGCGAACGATGTTGCAAAGTATTTCGCAATTTTACCGGCGATGTTCGCATCTCTTTATATCGCTCAAGGCTCGAAAATACCGCTTTTGTCGACACTTGATATTATGCATCTCAATAATCCAGCATCGGCAATTTTGAGTGCGGTTATATTTAATGCCCTTATCATCGTGGCACTTATTCCTTTAGCTTTGAAAGGGGTTACTTATCGTCCTCTTGGCGCAGCGGTGCTTTTTAGAAGAAATTTACTGGTCTATGGTGTCGGGGGAGTCATAGTACCGTTTCTTGGCATTAAAATGATCGATGTTATTGTGACATGGATAGGCTTGGTTTGAATTTATCTTAATGTTCACAGCTGTAAAAAAGGACACTTCGCCCATGAATACAATCTTCGCTCATATTTTAACTTCGTGCCGCATGGTTTTACTTGCAACGCTATTACTAGGAGGAGCATATCCATTAGTGGTATATGGATTAGGTCAGATTTTCTTTGCCCATGAGTCGCAAGGTAGTCTTGTACTTAAAGAGGGTCACGTGATTGGATCAACACTCATAGCTCAGAAGTGGACACAACCAGGATTTTTCAGATCAAGACCTTCTGCTGGCGATTTTCAAACCGTAGCCTCAGGGGCCAGCAATTTCGGCGCGACCAGTGCGGCGTTTGAGACTGCCGTACAGTCAAGATTAGTGAGCGCGGGTTTGAGTATAACCGAGGCATCTTCCATGGCAGTAGCGGAACTCGCAACAACCAGCGGCAGTGGTCTAGATCCGGATCTGTCTTTAGACGCTGTGCGCTTGCAACAGGATCGGGTTGTCAAGGAACGCAACTTAAATCATGAGCAACAATTGAAACTATCCGGGCTTATCGACGAGCTTGTAGAGGCGCCACAATTAGGGTTTTTAGGACCTAAACGTGTTAATATTTTGAAACTAAATTTGGCTCTACGTGCCTTGGAGTCGCCATAAATGGATGACTATATTCGCCCCGATCCAGATCAATTATTGTCTGTCATAAAGAATGACGAAGCAGACAAGTCGTCGGGGAAATTAAAATTATTCTTAGGAATGGCGGCGGGTGTTGGCAAAACATTCGCGATGTTAAGCCAGGCTCACAACCTTCGAAGAAATGGCGTTGATGTCGTAGTTGGATGGGTTGACACGCATGGTCGTGCGGATACGGCAGCGCTCTTAACCGGATTAGAGCAACTTCCTCGTCGATCCTTAGAGCACGGCAATACCGCTCTTGAGGAGTTTGATTTAGACTTAGCGTTAAGGCGAAAACCGAAAGTCGTTATTGTTGATGAACTTGCGCATACCAATGTTGCGGGTTCGCGTCATGGGAAACGTTATCTCGATGTCCTAGAATTATTAAAAGCTGGAATTGATGTTTATACGGCTGTTAATATTCAACATCTCGAAAGTCGCATCGATACAGTCCGTGAGATTACTGGTGTTTCTGTTAGAGAGACGATCCCTGATTTAATACTTGATCGCGCCAATGAAATTGTATTGATCGATCTTCCCCCTGAAGATCTATTGAAGAGACTCGCTGAGGGGAAAATCTACGGTAAAGAACGAGCTGATGTCGCCGCAAGGAATTTCTTTAGACCGGGAAATCTTATCGCGCTCCGGGAACTTGCGTTGAGGCTGACGGCGGAGCGAGTCGATAAGGATGTGCGGAGTTTTAAGACGTTGCACGGGATCGAAAGTGCCTGGAAATCTGGTGCAAGGCTTATGGTGGCTGTTTACGCCAGCCCGTTTAGCGAGGCTCTTATTCGACGGACACGACGGTTAGCCGATAGTTTGAACGGATCCTGGATTGGAGTATACGTTCAGGCAGAAAAAGATCTCTCCGCGAAAGAAGAACAACTTCTGGCAATGAATATGGATCTCGTCCGCCAGTTGTCTGGGGAGATGATTACGACCAAGGACGATGATCCGGTTACGGGCCTGATGCGCGTGGCGCGTCAGAACAATGTGACTCAAGTTATTCTAGGGAAATCGCGACGATCCGCTTTCGGAAATTGGATCCGCGGTGGATCAGTCGCTGATCGGATGAGTAGGGCGAGTGGTGATATTGACGTGTTCACCATGGCGGCAACTAGTTCTACAGACGGGTTTAAATTTACCGCAAAAACTGCAAGCTCGGTGTGGAGGATACCCGCAGAGGAGGTAGGACAGGGGTTTGCGACTCTCGTATTGACCTGGCTTATCGCTGCGGCTATGAGGCCAATGACAGGATATATGGCTGTTGGAGTGTTGTTCCTTATAGCCGTCAATGTCGCGAGTTTGTATCTCTCAAGATTTGCTGTGATTGCGCTAGCATGTGCATTTGCGTTGATTCACAATTTCTTTTTTATTCCTCCTTTGTATTCTTTGAGTGCCTCACAACCTCAGGATCTCATATTGCTTGCCGCGTTGTTCATTGCGGCGATGGTGACTGGAAGTTTGACGGGACGTCTTAGGCGTAAGGAGCATTTATTAAATTATCGAGAGCGCCTCAATGGAATATTCTTTAAACTAGCGCGTACGCTCTCAGCCACAACTGGGATGAATGAAGTTATTCGCAATGGGGTCGAAGCGATGGAAGACTCCATGGGGCAAGGATTTACGGTGTTTGCTCGCGAGAGTGCGGACGATATAAACTTTTCGATTTGTTATCCTATCGGAAGCAACTTACTTCTCGATGAGAAAGAATCCGCCGTAAAAGAGTGGGTGCAGAAATCAGGTGAACAAGCCGGTCGTGGAACCCAAACTTTAGCTGCGGCTAAGGGGTTGTTTTTACCTGTTAAGGGCCCTGACGGCGTGCTGGCTGTTATTGCTTTTCAAGATGAAAAAAATCGAGTTTTAACGGTGGAAGAGCGTTCTATTCTAGATACCATCATAAGCATCCTATCTCCCGCTATCGGAAGAGAATTTTTATCACAAGCACAGATCCGTAAGCAAATATCTGATGAGTCCGAGAAGTTGTATCGGACGTTACTTGACAGTGTTTCTCATGAACTGAAAACACCTTTAGTCTCTATCAAAGGTGCCGGCAGTGTTTTAAAAGATGAAGACTTAGTGCTCAGTCCTGAAATTTGCCGAGAAATGGCCGCACAGATCGTTTCCGGTGCAGAACGATTGCAGCAAGTTGTTGATGACTTGCTCGATATGACCCGGCTTGAGTCGGGGATGTTCCGTGCGCGTATCGAGGTGCAAGATATTTATGATATTGTCACTCATGTGCTTTCGAACTTCGATGAAAAGCAAAAAATGCGAGTCCGTTTTTCCGAACCTCTTCATTCGGTATTGGTGCTTTGTGATGGAGTGTTGATGACCCATGCGCTCTTGAATGTGATTAGAAACGCACTAATGTATTCGCCACCAGAGACAATTGTGGAAATTTTAATTAAAGATGTTGCTAAAGAAGTTGAGATTCAGGTCCGCGATCTTGGTCCCGGGATTTCAAACGAAAATAAGGCTAGACTATTTGAGAAATTCTATCGACATGCTCGTGAAAAAAGTGGTGGACTTGGTTTGGGGCTTTCCATTGCTCGTGGATTTATCGAACTTCAACGTGGCCGCATTCAAATGAGTGAAAACAGTCCCCAAGGTAGTATCTTTTCTATTTTTATCCCCTCAGCAGGTGAGGCTATGTTATGACGCGTATTTTGGTCATTGACGATGAGCCAGCCATTAGGAAGTTACTCACGACTGCATTGATAAGTTACGGATTTGAGGTTTTTTTTGCCGAAAATGGGGATTCGGGGCTTCGTGAAGCCTCGACAAGACGCCCTGAGATTATTTTATTAGACCTCGGACTGCCGGATCGTTCAGGGTTGGATATTCTAAAAAATTTACGGCAATGGTTCGATGGCGGAATTATTATTTTGAGTGTGCGCAACGAAGAAGATATTATTGTCTCGGAATTGGCCGATGGAGCAGATGATTATGTCTGTAAACCTTTTGGCGTTCCAGAACTTGTTGCGAGAATAAATGTTTGTTTTCGCCTGCGTCAGCGATTACTAACGCAGACATCAACATCGATCTGGGAGCATGAGCATCTACATGTGGATTTCCTAAAACGATTGGTTTATCGCGATTCCGAAGAAGTTAAGTTGACTGGGACGGAGTATGATCTTTTAGTTTATTTTATTCGTAATCGCGGCAAAATCCTGACGCATGCGCAGATTCTAAAGGCCTTATGGGGTCCAAATGCTGGAGAGCATCGCCAGTATCTGCGAGTCTATGTCCAGCATCTAAGGCAGAAAATAGAAGCTCAGCCGTCTTCACCCAAGCTCATAGTCACTGAGACTGGGATTGGGTATCGGCTGAAGGCTTAGGGCTTGTTTTCTATAGCTTTGATCACTAAATCTGGTTGGTCCGTAAAGATCGCGTCCACACCAGCTTTTTGGAGAGCTTGAATTTCGGATTCGAAATCACCAAAGCGACATGTTGGCACGAATCTAGTTTCTTTGCGAAGAGTCCATGTGATCACTTTCAATCCGGCATTGTGTGCATCTTCGACAAGCGATGTTGGATCGCTCACGAAGATGCCAAAAAACCAGCACGACTGAATTAAGTTTTTGTGTGGCGCAATCCATTCGGCAAATGATCGAATCCGTTTCAGTTCGTTGGGTGCAGTGAGATCTAAATAAGTGCGAGAATCATTGGTGACTGCATAGTCGAAGGGTTGTCCATCTGCATCAATCAACAGTGCTGCAGGAACCTCCGAGAGCTTGCGGAGACGCTCGAGGCTCGTAGGTTCAAAGCTCTGGACAATGACAGGAGCCGTCGCCGAGTTCCAGTTAGCCGCTTTTAGAGCGGCTACAAGCGCAGACTCGGGATCGAACCCGAGTGTCCGGAAGTAGGTGGGGTGTTTCAGTTCTGGAACTAACATAATGGGACGTTTACTCGCCTTAACGATGGCAATGACATCTGAAAATTGTAGTAGTGGGAATTGATCATCAAATCCATGATCACGACCTCCGGGCGCAGGCTGGCGTAGCGAGCCAGT
>CAZUYQ010000142.1:372-3669 GCA_964624705.1 uncultured Polynucleobacter sp. | reverse complement strand
TTGTAATTCCTGCCAGGTGAAATCCTCGACAAACCAGCCCTCGACGCTCTTGCCATCGATATCTTTTGTAGATTTACGATCTGGAAATTTCGTTGCAACATCCGTCGTTTCGGTAATGTTGTTTTCGTGTCTGACAACTAGAATTCCATCTTTTGAGAAGACGAGATCCGGTTCGATCGCATCGGAACCTTGTTCAATAGCTAATTCATACGCCGCGGCGGTGTGTTCAGGGCGATAACCACTAGCCCCCCGATGACTGAAGATAAGTGGTCGACCAAAAGCCGTGCTCATTACTAAAAAGTTGGCCGCTGCAAATATTTTTTTAGAATTGAGCACGGGGTACCTCATAACTTTAAAGTGATTGAGGTTTTAGTTTACTTCGACTTTCTTGGCAACGCGATAAAGAATAATCATCATTACTGCGAAAGCTAGAGATGCTCCCCACTCACTGGTGGAAAAGGTTGGTATGACCTGGCTGAGATCCCATGACGCTCCTGACATTGCTAAAAGAGCGAGGAGAATTCCTGCGATGGAGCCGCCGGCAATAAGACCGCTAGAGAAGAGCACACCAGGTCCAGCGTCGTCGTGATCTGCTTGTTTGGTCTCGGATTTAGCCTTTAGTTTATCGACTAAGCCACGCACCAGGCCGCCTAAGAAGATCGGTGCAGAGGTCGACATGGGTAAATAGACGCCCACTGCAAATGGCAAGGATGAGATGCCACATAATTCCATTAGAATAGCGATGGACGCCCCGAGGATCACTAAAGTCCAAGGCAGTTTTTGAGCGAGAATCCCATCAATAATAAGACTCATCAAACGGGCTTTAGGAGCTTCGAATTTTTGGACAAGGTTGCCATTGTCACGTTCTTTTAACAGGCCGTTGATACCAGGATCGACAAGGTAGGTTACAACTCCAGTTGTGGGATGAACGAGAAATTTGCCAGTTCCAAGCTGAGAGAGAGGACTGCCATCGGTGACCGCATCGCGGATCCGTAAAACTTTGTAAGTCTCGTGATCATCGTGATGTGCAGAATCGTGAACCTTCCCGGTTTCCGTGAGCGCCGAAGCATCGACGACGATTCCGGCCGGAATCTTCTGGGAATAAACAGTGCTAGCTTCATTCAGCAGATTTAAGGTGTAACCAATAACAAGAGCAGAAGTAATAGCTCCAGCTAACAGACCGAGTTGTTGGTATTTGGGTGTAGCACCTAATAGAAAGCCGGTTTTTAAATCCTGAGAGGTTGCTCCTGCGTTTGATGCCGCGACGCAAACGATGGCTGCAACACTCAGCGCAGTGACGCGGAATTCTGGAGAAGTCCAGCCAAGGGCAAGAAAGGCCAGGCTTGTAAAGAGAAGGGTTGCGACGGTCATTCCGGAAATGGGGTTTGAAGAAGAGCCAATTTCTCCGGTAAGACGCGAGCTTACCATGACAAATAGAAATCCAAAAATAACAATGAGTGCCGAGCCTACGAAGTTCATATGAAGTGATGGAACAAAACTAATAATCGACATAATAATTAATGAGCCGATAACAACGGTCATGAGTGGTAGGTCATGATCTGTTCGTGGCACATCTGCATGCGAACTGCTTGAATTGGGTTTCTTGCTGCCAAAGACGCTAGAAAAACCAGATTTAGCGCCGCGAACAATCATCGGTAAGCTACGACCCAAAGCGATAATTCCACCGGTGGTTACGGCGCCCGCGCCGATATAAAGGACGTAGTTTTTCCAGACTTCATGAATCGTCATCTCAGAAATTAGTTTTGTCGCCGGAAATAAGGGAGCTGTCCAGCCTGCTCCGAAAAATTTAATCATAGGGATTAAAACCCAGCTCGACAGAATCGCTCCCGCAATCATGATGCAGCCGTTTCTTGGGCCGATGATATAGCCGACACCAAGCATTTCTGGAGAGACTTCGGCTCCAACGCTGCCGCCTTTAAAGAAAGAAAATTCGTGTCCGACTTCTTCTTTCCAGAGTTTTAAGCCAGCATTGCTGAGTTTATACGCGAGTCCGACAAAGAACCCACCGAAAACTGTTTTGGCGGTAGCACCGCCGCGTTCGCCGGCAATCAGAACTTCTGCGCAAGCCGTACCTTCAGGGTATGGAAGTGTTTCGTGTTCATGGACAATGAGGGCGCGGCGTAAGGGGATCATCATCAAAACACCGAGAACCGACCCAAGAACTGCTGCAATCATAACGCGGGTCACATCCATATCGTAGCCGAGGATCATAAGGGCCGGCATTGTTGCAGTGACACCGAACGCAATGGATTCGCCGGCAGAGCCAGTTGTTTGCACAATATTGTTTTCTAAGATCGTCGTGTTGCGCACGCCAAATGTGCGGCTAAAAGCTTTAAATATGGTTATGGACATCACAGCAATCGGAACCGAAGCACTCACCGTCATACCAACTTTAAGACCTAAGTAAAGCGACGAAGTGCCAAAAAGTATTCCTAAAAGAACACCCATCAGCACAGGTACTAAGCTGAATTCGGGAATATTTTGGTCGGCAGAGATAAACGGTTTGAATTGTTTTTCGGTTGTTTCCATGGCGTTACCTCGAAGTTGCGGTGTTTCTAACGTTTGAGATTAGACCGAAACTAGCGATTCTGCACTAAGCAAATATGGCGGACTGGTGTCGCTTTAAGCAACAAATGCTTTATGTAAGACGCGGCAGGCTTCATCTGCGGAACCGCTATCAATAACACAAGAGATCTTGATTTCGGAGGTTGAGATCATACGGATATCGATTCCAGCCTGACTGAGCGAGGCGAACGTGGTGGCCGCGACACCTGGATGACTGCGCATGCCGACGCCTACCACACTGACTTTTGCGACATTGTTTTCGACCGTAAAATCTAGGGGTTTCTGAGCCGAACGTGTCTTCCAAAAATCTGTCACTGCCTTGACTGCAGTGTCTGCTTCACCACGACTCGTTGTGAACCCCAGATGCATGGTCTTGCTACCGGCTTCGGGAAGGTTATGAACAATGATATCCACATTCACACCTGCTTCTGCAACGGCTCCGAAAAGACCGGAAACGATCTTAGTATCGAACGGTAAACCGACTAATGTGATCTTAGCGACATCGCGGTCAAGGGTAACGCCGCTTACGGCAGGAGCTTCAAGATTTGAGGTGTCTGCTAAGTTCATGACGCATGTCCTTCGGTGTTCATCGGGAGTAAAAGTATTGCGCACTACGATGGGCATTTGAAATTTGGCGCCAAGCTCAACGCAGCGTGGATGGAGGACCTTGCTGCCAAGACTAGCCATTTCAAGGGCAACTTCAAAATCCAT
>CAZUYQ010000142.1:0-362 GCA_964624705.1 uncultured Polynucleobacter sp. | reverse complement strand
ATTCGGGAACGACGCGTGGATCACAAGAGAAGACGCCATCGACATCGGTGTTGATCTCGCAGAATCCAGCACCTACGGCAATCGCGAGAGCAACGGCACTCGTGTCGCTGCCACCCCGACCAAGGGTCGTGATTTCCATCGATTCGGTGACACCTTGGAATCCAGCAACAACTGGAATCGAACCTCGCGCCCAACAGGCCTCAATTTTTTCTGTCTGGATATTTTTGATGCGAGCTTTGCTGTGGAAATTATCGGTGACGATGCCTAACTGATGACTTAAAAACGGTTCGGCATCGATGCCTTCAGCAGCTAACGCCGCCGCCATTAATGCCACAGAGACTTGTTCGCCGCTTGCTACAGCC
>CAZUYQ010000141.1:5787-12385 GCA_964624705.1 uncultured Polynucleobacter sp. | reverse complement strand
CGAGCACATAGCGACGGCGAGGCAGGAGCCATATGAGAGCCGAGCGGTCCGAGACCGGGTGCACGGGGATGCGCTTTTGCTAATTAAAGGGGCCGCCCAATACCGACCTTCTTAAACTTTTATTCCAGTGGTGTCCTTATTTAGATAAATTTTTATTCCAGTGTGGTGTCCTGATTTGATCCTGATTTGACTTTTTATTCCAGTGTGGTGTCCTTATTTAGATAGATTTATTTAGAACCTGGCCACCAAGCTCTGGAAAAACTTTACTGACTTTACCTAGAAGGTACTCACCATACGTACCGGAAAAAGCATGAACATTTGTTTGATCCCAGCGTTGACTGGAATCATCTTGAATCGCATCTTGATTCACAATCGGTAATGGTTTTACCTGAGCATTAAAATTGGGGTCGAAGAAAAAAGGAAATGAAAGACGATCCCTGCCAGAGCTGTTTTTAACTCGGTGCGGCGTTGAGCGGTACATCCCACCAGTCATCCGGTCCAACATATCGCCGATATTACAAACAAAGGTATTTTTAACTGGTGGAGCCGCTACCCAACCATGCTTGGTCTTTACTTCAAGACCACCATTATGATCTTGTTTCAGTATTGTCAGCACGCCATAATCGGTGTGCTCCCCTACTCCCCAGCTTGCGTTCGCGTTTTCGGAAGACGGCGGAGCAGGATAATTAAAAATTCTAAATAACGTTAGCGGATCATTGGTATAATGATCTTCAAAATAATTAGCATCGAGCCTTAAGCTCAACGCAATACCACGCATCAGCGTATGTCCAAGCGAAGTCATAGCGGTCATATAATCAAGTACAACCGTCTTTAAGCCCGCCGGATTCTCTGGAAATAAATTAGCGCCGTGCAATGGAATACCGGCTTTCACCATGGGATGAGACGTGTCGAGCTCCGCGCCAAAATAAATACCTTCTTTGATATCAGGTAGTCCCGATGTGAGCTCTCCACCCACAGGAAAAAATCCGCGCCAGGCTTTTCCACCTTTTTCCATTGCGATCGCCATCTTTTCTGATGGAGATTGACCAAAAAAAATCTGACTTAGTTTTTCTAGATTTCTCTGTAGGTCTTCACTGATACCGTGATTTGCCACGTAGAAAAATCCACTATTCCGACACGCGTCACCGATCGCATGAGCAGCATTTTGCTCTTGCGCACCGCCCGATTTTGCGACTAATGCGCCAATATCAATGATCGGAACATCGGCAAGGTTTCTATTTGTCATGAATATTAAAGTTCCTTTAAAGCATCCAGCACTTCTTGGTCATGTCCAGCAACACTGACTTTAGGCCAAGCATGAGTCACGATACCATCTTTATTGATGATCAATGTTGAGCGTTGAATGCCCATATAGGTCTTGCCGTAATTTTTCTTCTCAACCCAAACGCCGTATTGATCGGCAACTTTATGCCCTTCATCAGCCACAAGAATAAATTCCAAACCAAATTTCTCGCGAAATTTAGTGTGAGATTTAATCGAGTCGGGACTCACCCCAATAACAACCGCATTTAGTTTCTTTAATTTCGGCATCATAGCTTGGAACGCACATGCCTGCGTTGTGCATCCTGGTGTGTTATCCTTAGGATAAAAATACAAGACTACGGCTTTCTCACCCTTAAATTGCTTTAAGCTCACATCACCATGACTATCACTTGGTAAAGTGAAGGCAGGAGCCTTTGCACCAATTTCGGGAAACGCAGGGGTTTTTGTCGCTACCATTTTATTTATTTCCTTTTATAAGATCGGGCCTTTTGAGTTTTGTTTTTGCTAAAGATTGCTGACGTCGCCAGCGTTCGATTTCTTCGTGATGGCCACCTTGTAAAACTTCAGGCACTGCACGTCCGTTCCATTCAGGTGGCCGAGTGTACAGCGGATGTTCGAGCAAACCGTCCATACCTTCCCCAAACGAATCATGCTCAGCGCTGGCCGTATTACCAAGCACACCAGGCACAAAACGCAAGGCCGTTTCAATCATCATAAGCGAGGGCAACTCTCCGCCACCTAATACTAGATCACCAATCGAAAACTCATCTGTTACGTACTCATCGATAAATCTCTGGTCGACCCCAGCAAAGCGGCCACAAATAAACACAACATCATCTCGGTTTTTCGCCCACTGCCGCGCATGGTTTTGAGTCCACAAGGTACCACCGGGCGACGTGAGTACGACTCGAGGTTTTTTTTCACCTTTTTTGCCCCAGGACGAAAAAACGTGCTCTACCGCATTTGCTAAGCAATCGGGACGCATGACCATGCCATCGCCGCCGCCATAAGGGGATGCATCAACAGAGCCATGCTTATCTGCAGCAAAGTCTCGCAAATCCTGAACTATAAACTGAATATCTTGGTGTGCAGCTGAACGGAGAACACCGAGTTTGCAATAGGCATCCATCAATTTTGGATGAATCGTTATAAAGCCAATATTCCAAACCATTGTTCTGTGTTCCTACTGCCAACCGTAGCGTTTAATATAAAAACTTTTCATTAACTGTGTCAGCAGTACATATCCTATCAGTATACCAAAGCTCATGACAAAATATAGTCCCGGTAAGGGTGAAAGTTTAAAATAATGAGCAAAAGGTCCCATCGGAATAAAGACCCCACCTACCATAATTATCACCGTTGCCATGGTTAACTGCCAAGAAGCGCGACTTTGAATAAAGGGAATTTTTGGTGTTCGAATCAGATGAACAATCGTTGTTTGCGTCAATAAACCTACAATAAACCAGCCTGACTGAAACAAAGACTGTTGATCCGCAGTCTTCGCGCCGAACACAAACCACATCATTGCAAACGTCAAAATATCAAAGATAGTACTGACGGGACCGAAAAAAAGCATAAATCGAATAATAGAATCCGGCTGCCACCTTTGCGGCAATGCAACTAATTCTGAATCGACATCATCAAAAGGAATTGCGATTTGAGAAAAATCGTAAAGCAAATTTTGCAATAATAAATGCATGGGAAGCATTGGCAAAAACGGTATGAAAGCGCTAGCCACTAATACCGAAAGCACATTGCCAAAGTTCGAGCTTGCCGTCATTTTCATGTACTTGAGCATGTTGACGAACGTCTTCCGCCCTTCGACGACTCCCTGTTCGAGCACCATTAAACTTTTCTCTAGTAAAATGATATCGGCTGCTTCTTTGGCAATATCCACTGCAGAGTCCACAGAAATACCAATATCTGCACCTCGAAGCGCTGGCGCATCATTAATCCCATCACCCATAAAACCGACAACATGGCCATTTCTCTTCAATGCTCGAACAATACGATCCTTATGCATCGGCGTAAGTTTTGCGAATATGTTCGCCTTTTCCACTCGTTCACTAAACTCGCTATCCTCCATTGCGTCGATTTCTGGACCTAGAAGAACCCCATCAATCTTCAAATCAACTTCCTGACAAATCTTGGCAGTCACGAGATAATTATCGCCAGTCAAAATCTTCACTTTGACACCGTGCCCGCTTAACGCCTTTAAAGCTGGGGCCGTCGAGTCTTTAGGTGGGTCTAAAAAGGCAATATAGCCCGCCAATATGAGCTCAGATTCGTCACTTACCGAATAGATCTTTTGCGGAGGTTGACCTTCTTTAATAGCAACTGCTACAACTCTCAATCCATCCCTATTCAAAGCATCGGTCACCTGATGGAGGCGAGTTAGAAGTTCAGGAGTTAGCTGTTCGATATTCCCATCGTGCATGACTTTCGTACAAATTGCTGTAATTTCCTCAACGGCACCTTTGCAAATAATAATGTGATGGCCGTCATTTTTTTCGACAACCACTGACATACGGCGGCGGGAGAAATCAAAAGGCATTTCATCAATCTTACGAAAGCCGCTCGTAAAATCGCCGCGTGATTCCATTTTTGCATGCTCGAGAACAGCAACATCCAGCAGATTTTTCAAACCGGTCTGATAATAACTATTGAGATAGGCATACTCAAGGACCGCATCTGAGTCTGCACCCCAAGTATCGGTATGTTTCGCTAATAATATTTTATCTTGAGTTAAGGTGCCTGTTTTATCAGTGCATAGGATATCCATCGCACCAAAATTTTGAATCGCATCAAGTTTTTTTACGATAACTTTTTTTCGAGAGAGTATGACCGCGCCCTTCGCCAGCGTTGACGTCGCGATCATAGGCAACATTTCGGGAGTTAAACCAACCGCAACAGACAGTCCAAAGAGTGCCGCTTGCAGCCAATCTCCTTTAGTGAAGCCATTTAACAGAAGCACAATCGGTACCATCGCGAACATAAATCGAATCAATAACCAACTGACATGATTTACTCCGGCTTGGAACGCAGTCGCTGCACGATCAGTCGTTGTTATTTTATTTGCGAGAATGCCAAAATAGGTCTGACTACCAGTTGAAATAATCATCGCCATAGCGGAACCAGAAACAACATTGGTTCCCATAAACAATATGTTGTCTAATTCAAATGGGCTTGTTCTGGGGCCATGAAGATCTGGATATTTTTCGACAGGCATCGATTCGCCAGTCATTGCCGATTGGCCTACAAACAAATCCTTTGCCAAGATAACTCTAGCGTCTGCAGGAATCATATCACCCGCAGATAGAACGATAATGTCGCCAGGTACCAAATCTATAATCGGCACATCGTGCTTTGCTATTTCGGCCTTGTTCGTACTCGTTTTCTGAAGGTCATCACTCTTCGGCGATGAATACTGTCGAATAACGGTCGCCTTATTGGTGACCATAGCTTTAAGTTTTTCGGCTGCGTGATTCGATTCTGATTCTTGCCAAAAACGGATCATAGTCGATAACAAAATCATCGAGCCGATAACAGTTGCCGCCTTGAAATCCTCTGTAACATAAGAAATTAAAGCAAGTACGGTCAGCAAAAGATTGAAAGGATTTTTATAGCAATCCCATAAATGCACCCACCATTTAACATCGCGCTCATGATTGATTTCATTTACGCCAAATTCCGTGCGCAGCGTCAAAATTTGTTCTTTTGTAAGACCTGCGGCGGACGTATGAAAGCGTTTCATCGCATCGGGACTGCTTAAAACGGCAATTTGACGAAGTTTATCAAGTAAGTTCTGCGGTATGTCTTGCCCGGGCGAGGAAGTAATACCCCGCACAGTTTCAAAAAAAGCGATATGCGCAAAATGCTTTTTGAGATAGCGAGGCCACATAACACGAGACAATAAAGATTCTACCCATCGGATCTTACTCATAAGATGAAGTTCCTCAGCGTCGGGTATTATTTTAAACGCTAACGTTTTTTTACTTTTGGATTCCAGACGTCGGCGAAGGTATCACCCGGCACAGCTAAAGCTAGCGTCTTTTCGCCGCGGATAAAACTCATATCGACATAAGTTGCTATCATCGGAACTTCGACATCTGCACTAGCGTCAGCATTGACAACGATAAGATTTACACTTGCCGGCATGACGGCAACGTCATCTACTACGCCAAATTCTTTGCCATCACTATCGACAACCACTCGACCTTTAAGATCTGAGACTAGGTATTCTGTTTCTTCATCGACAACGACCGCACTTGCGTCACACCAGATTTGTTTTCCAGTCCATTTTTCGGCGGAGGTTCGATCCGTCGCGATATCACATTTTATAATACTACGGCCGTTTTGCCATTGGCATTGTTCAATAGTCGCCACAACACCTGTTTCAGGAGTCGGACCAATGATGAGTTTCTTAAGAGTGTCGGGGAGGGGTTCATCTCGCCCAGATACGAAGAAAGAGCCCCGTAAACCGTGGGCTCTTCCTACAACACCTAATTTAATCCATTTAGTATTCATAGGCCTTGAGTCGATGCAAATGAATTCACTTACCAGCCTTAGCAGCAGGCTTTTTAGCGGCGGCTACTGGAGCAGCAGCTTTAGCTTTTTTTGGTGCAGCTTCAGTTTTAGGAGCAGTTGTCTTAAAACGCTCAACTTTGATGCCTTTCTTCTGAAGAAGAACAGCCAAAGTGTTGCTGACAGTTGCGCCGGTTCCATACCAATAGCGAAGACGCTCTTCGTTAACAACGAAAGTCGAGGGCTCTACAGCCGCATCATAGTAACCAAGTTTCTCAAGAAACTTTTTGGTCGCAGAAGCACGGCTGTTAGCCGCAACAATGTGGTAAAACGGACGGTGCGTGTTACCGTGACGTTGCATACGAAGGGTGGTCGCCATGAATCCTCCAAAAAATCAGAAAAAAACCATCTGGTTATCAGTTATAAAGACTGCCATTACACCTAGCCACAACAAATTCCGTGGACTTCAGCAATAAGGGAAGCGAGTTCTTAGCATATGACGGGTCAATAACACAAGCAGAATCGCCGTTTTTAGCTCAGGACATCTGAAGGTTTATCAAAAAAGCCCTCTTGGGGAAAGCTTCCGTTTTTGTCTGATATCAAGGATACTTACTAAAGGCCTCAGCGGCCCTAACCCCGTTTTTGGAGTTGTAGCATTGAAGGTCAAATTTTGGGGCACACGTGGGTCTCTGCCACAAGCCACTAATAATAATGAACTTTTAACACTCGTTGGCGACCTCCTGCAGGATGCCAAAAACCAGGGTATTCGCACGCTCCGTACTTTTAAAAT
>CAZUYQ010000141.1:5222-5658 GCA_964624705.1 uncultured Polynucleobacter sp. | reverse complement strand
CGATATGGGCTCAGGTCTCCGGGAAGCCGGCACCCATTACATGCCAAAGGGCATAAAAGAATTTCATATTTTTCTGACCCATATGCACTGGGATCATGTGATGGGACTACCATTCTTTGTTCCGGTCCATGCTGCCGGTTATAAAGTTAAAATCTATCATGTCCATCGCAATGCCCCGGAATACGTGAAGATCAACTTCAACGGCGTCAATTTCCCTCTGACCTTTGATCAATTGGGCGGCACGATTGAGTTTGAACAACTTAAATTATATGAACCCAAAGACTTTGGCAGCGTGAAGGTCACCCCTTTCGTCTTGGACCACCCGGGCGGATGCTTTGGATTCCGATTTGATTCTAATAATGGCAAATCATTGGCTGTCGGCGTCGATGGCGAGTACAAACGCATCACTCGCGAGCAACTGGGCCACGATCTACCC
>CAZUYQ010000141.1:0-5212 GCA_964624705.1 uncultured Polynucleobacter sp. | reverse complement strand
TTAGCGAGCCGCTTTGATTGGGGGCATAGTAGTCCCAATATCGGCGTGGATCTTGCTATCAGCGAAGGCATAAAACACCTTGTTTTTACCCATCATGATCCCTGGTCGACACCGGTCAAACTCCGTCGGATGAAAGAAGCCGCCGATGATCATTTGGCGGCACTACTTCCGGCCAACCAAAAGCAATGGACGACCCTAGGGCAGCCGACAGGCCCAGTATTATCAACAGCTTATGATGGTCTTACGATCGACCTTTGAAGTAGATTCTTGGCACTTGCTCAGGAAGACGGAACGATATCCCTAACCATTGCCCATCGCCGTGGATTGAACTCGACACCTGGTACCCCGCCAGTTAGACTTTCCCTATAACTATAAAGATACTCCGAGGGAGGCGAACTTATGCGTCACTGGTCAAATTGGATCTCTTCTTTATATACAGCTTTATTATTTTGTATTTCAACGATGGGATCTGCCGCTGCAGATCCAACCATCAGCGGTACCGTCGGGCGAGGAGCATCGACCTCGTTTCAAATCACAGTTACAGTTACTGGAATAGATAGTACTAAAGTAGATCTGTTGGCAAAGGAGACTGATCTTACTAAGGATCGGATTGCCATATTTCTCCCAACAAAAAATTCGTCAACTTCAGTTCCCTATGACACTGCTACCGACGCAGTGAATATGCCATTCTACGCCACAGCGATTAGCCTGACAAAAAAAGATACTGGAAGTGGCACATACACATTTATTTATAGCATTAAAATTTCGGAGTTGGCGGGCTCTGGGGAACTTAAAAAATTACGTGTTTCTGGTTCTAATGCGATCAAAGTCTATGCACAGTATTATGAAAACAAAGAACAAATCACAAAGAATACTACCGCCACCGATTTAACCGTTAACCCCTCCATCGCTAAAGCTGCGGTCCTAGATTTTAAGCCCATTGCGATCGCCCTCGGAGTGAAAGCAAACTGGACCAATGCCACGAGTGTTGACTTTATCAGCGCTAACGGCACAGTCGCCGCTGGAACTATCGAAGGTGTTGCGTTGGTTGCAATCGCAAATACCACTGGTTCCACCAATTTGCCTGCACTGACATTTAATCCTGATCCTACGGCTACTTCTGATAGTGCCGCTCCCTCGGGGACATGCTCTTATAACTCGGGATTCAACGATGGTGATCAGTGCATTACTTGTGACAATGCCACCAGCAATAACTACTTAAATATCGATGCTCTCTCAAATATGAATGATTCTGGAATCTATGCTCAAGTATCTACAGAGATTGGGAATTCATCGCTAAGCCTGACTCACCTTGAAGCAAATAAAACCTACTCAGTATTTATGGTAAATCAACCTGGTGGACTCAATCAAACTGCCTGTTATCGCATCACACCCTATGAAGGTCAAACTTACGGTCAACAAAACGGCGAAGATAAAACGTATCAGAATCCACGTTGTTTTGTCGCCACTGCCGCTTACGGCTCGCCTCTGCATCGCAACCTAAAACTCTTTACATGGTTCCGCGAACATGTTCTTTTAAAGCACAGCTGGGGCAAGACATTCGTACACTGGTATAACATTTATGGTCCGCCAGCTGCGAAAGTGATTGCAGAACATCCAGCTCTTGCACTTGGGGTTCGTACGGTGCTTTGGGTTCCAGCGATAGGAATCAGTGCTTGGCTAGGGCTCGTAAACCATGATCCACTAGCGATTGCAGGTGTGACGGCCGTGTTCTTATTGGCAGCTTTTATGATTTTCAAACGCCGTCGCATTGTTTTTGTGGAAAATAATTACTAGGCTAGGATTCTCACGCGACATGCTACTGCGCCACTCTGTTCTTTTTGAAGCTCTATTCCCGACGCCATCTGAATCTAACCATGGGACGGATGAAAACATTCTCGCACTTCGTCGTCGGGTACGTCATACGGTATTGCCTCAGTCGCTGCTGCTAGATGTACCTTTAGTGGTCTTCGATACCGAGACTACTGGTTTGGATTCACAACTAGATCGGATCATTGAGATCGGTGCGATTAAGTACGTGAACGGCAAAGCGGTCGACGAGTTTTTATCCTTTGTCAGTACCGATATCGAATTGAGTCCCACCATCGTCAATCTTACAGGTATCACTCAAGACATGCTTGTGGGTGCACCTACGATCGACGAGGTTTTACCTAAGTTTTTAAATTTTATTCGCGGTGGCATTATTGTCGCTCACAATGCCGAATTCGATATGGGTATGTTACACGCTGCATGCGGCCGTATGGGTTACGATCTTGAGTGGCCATGTTTCTGTACTCTTAAATTAACGAGACGGATTCTGCCGGGCTTACCGCGCTATAACTTAGATACCCTTGCTGAACATTTCAAACTCACTTTTGAATCGCGACATAGAGCGGTGGGTGACGTTAAGGTCTTAGCTGGGGTTCTGCATTCTATTTTAGATGATGATGAGTATGGTATTGCCACCTTTGCAGATGTCCTCGATTCTGTGGTGGCTTAGTGCCGTAAGAATTTTATTTTTTAGATCTGATGTATTTTTTTGAAAGTCGATTATTTCCATGAAGATTCAAAGCCAGATTCAGACATCCAGTGCGGAGTTCAAAACAAACTACGAAGCTCATCTTGCAGAAATTAGAGAACTCGAGGGGCGTACAACAGAAACTCTCGCCCGTCCAACGTCGGTCTCAAATCAAAACAAACTCTCGGCAAGAGAGCGAGTCGCAAAACTTGTCGATCCTGGTACTGAGTTTTTGGAGCTATCAGCCTTAGCCGGTGATGGCCTTTATGATGACCGCGTTCCATCGGGCGGTATCATCACGGGCGTGGGTCTAGTATCAGGGAGAACATGTATGATTGTCGCCAATGACCACACGGTCAAAGGTGGCACCTACTACCCTATCACCGTCAAAAAACACTTACGAGCCCAGGAAATTGCTCTAGCCAATAAATTGCCTTGTATCTATTTGGTCGACTCGGGCGGCGCATTTTTGCCGATGCAGGATGAAGTTTTTCCCGATAAAGACGACTTCGGTCGGATTTTCTTTAATCAAGCTCGCATGAGTGCTGCCGGTATTCCGCAGATTTCTTCGGTCCATGGTTTCTGTACGGCCGGTGGCGCCTACATTCCTGCGATGTCCGATCAAAGTGTGATCGTGCGTGGTCAAGGAACGATTTTTCTTGCCGGTCCACCGCTTGTCAAAGCTGCAACTGGCGAAGATGTCACCGCCGAAGAGCTAGGTGGCGCCGAAGTTCATACAGGAATTTCTGGAGTCGCTGAACATAACCCTGATAATGATATACACGCTCTAGCGATCGTCCGAGATATTAACGGTCATCTCCGAAGTCGCAGCTCTGCACCCGTAAAGCTCCTCGATCCGCGCGAACCAGCTTATGACCCCAACGAAATTCTCGGAATCGTTCCAGCTGATTCACGTAAGTTTTTTGATGTCCGAGAAATTATCGCGCGCGTTGTCGATGGTAGCGAGCTTTTTGAGTTTAAACGCAACTACGGCACGACGCTGGTAACCGGTTTTGCCCACATTAATGGAATGCCAGCAGGCATCATTGCCAATAATGGCGTGCTTTTCTCAGAATCCGCCCAAAAAGCTGCTCACTTTATTGAAGTCTGTACTCAGGAACAAATTCCCTTAGTGTTCCTGCAAAATATCACCGGCTTTATCGTCGGTAAAAAATACGAACACGGCGGCATTGCCAAAGATGGCGCAAAGATGGTTCACGCGGTTGCGAACGCCAACGTTCCTAAGATCACCATGGTGATCGGTGGAAGCTTTGGCGCTGGAAATTACGGGATGTGCGGCCGCGCCTATGATCCAAGATTTATGTGGATGTGGCCCAATGCACGAATTTCGGTGATGGGCGGAGAGCAAGCTGCGGATGTCCTAGTAACCGTAAAACAGCAGCAACTAGCGCGTAAGGGCTTATCGCTGTCCGCAGCAGAGATTCAAGAGATGCGTTCCCCTATTCTTGAAAAATATACCCGAGAGGGCAGTGCTTATTATTCGACAGCAAGGCTTTGGGACGATGGTGTGATTGATCCACGACAAACAAGACGAATTCTCGCGATGTCCTTGGCTGCGACCTTACATCACGATTGGGATAAAACCAAATTCGGCATTTTCAGAATGTAATTCAGAAAAGAAAGAAAGAGCCCTATTTTATGACAAAGACACCTAAAGAAAAAATTCGAATTGGCAATGCTGGCGGTTACTGGGGCGATGATCCAGGCGCTCTAAAACGTCAGGTCCTAGGTGGCCACCTCGATTATATTTCCATGGATTTTCTCGCTGAAATCACCATGTCGATCATGCAAAAACAGAGATCCCATGATCAAAATCTCGGTTATGCGAGAGATTTTTTGGGGATGCTCGAAGACGTTCTTCCACAGCTTCTAAAAAACAAAACTAAAATCATCACCAACGCCGGCGGCGTAAATCCG
This sequence comes from uncultured Polynucleobacter sp., assembly GCA_964624705.1. Classification (GTDB taxonomy): domain Bacteria; phylum Bdellovibrionota_B; class Oligoflexia; order Oligoflexales; family RGVZ01; genus CAMDKS01. The sequence goes on along the minus strand of CAZUYQ010000141.1, from coordinate 756 downwards.
ATTGCTTGTGCAAGGGCAATCGAGGCTCTTGCGACAAAACTTGGCGTTAAACCCAAAATCGCTATCGTTCATGGCGACGATATTTTAGGTAATCTAAACGATCTTCGTGGTCGCGGCTGTGATTTTAAAAATATGGAAGATGGTCGTGATTTCAAAAACGTTGCCGACAAAATTGACTCGGCCAACGTCTACTTCGGTGCTGGCCCGGTTGTCGAAGCATTAAAATGGGAACCGGATATTATCGTCACGGGCCGCGTGACGGATACAGGAATCACGGTTGCGGCGATGATCCACGAGTTTGGCTGGGCCAATAACGACTGGGATAAACTTTCGGCGGGGATTGTTGCCGGTCATATTATCGAATGCGGCTGTCAGTCGACCGGCGGAAATTTCACCGACTGGCATTTAGTGCCATCATTTAATGAGATGGGCTACCCGATAATTGAAATGAATCGCGACGGTTCGTTTATCGTGACAAAGCATCCTAATACCGGTGGGCTCGTTAGCCTTGACACCGTTCGCGAGCAATTATTCTACGAGATGGGCAACCCCAAGGCCTACATCACGCCAGATGTCGTCGCTGACTTCTCATCGATCAAACTTGCAACTGATCCAAGCGGCAAAGACCGGGTAAAAGTCTCTGGCATCAAAGGCTGCGAACCTACCCCACTCTATAAAGTTTCGATGGCGTATCAAGATGGCTATAAAGTTCTGGGACAAATTTGTATTTCCGGTCCGAACGCACGCGGCAAGGCC
>CAZUYQ010000140.1:11990-12515 GCA_964624705.1 uncultured Polynucleobacter sp. | reverse complement strand
CGTCGTACGTCAATCGCGCTATTAAAGCCGCAGGATTAATCGAGAGCGGATTGTGCGCCGGCGCACAACTATCGAAGTCAGCCTTGATGGAATTAGCCGATGCGGCGGATCCAAAGGCTGCCCTGGCGGCCGCTGTAGATGGTCGGAAGGAGTCGATACGTGAAGCTCGCGGAGGCGATAGACAACCTCGCCAAGCATCGGGCGCAGTCGCTGGAGGTCGTTTTGTAAGCGGAGCTATAAAGTATCGAGAGACGAAAGGAAAAGCGTGGAGCCTCAAAGTAAACTTCGATCCCGACAGAACGCCCCCGGGAACGCGGACTGCGATTATAGAGAAGCTCCAGTCAATTCTGCAAATGATAATGGATAGCAAACCATCACCATAAGAACGTGCTAGGAGGTTTTGTGCACGGCGGATCTCTAGCCATTGCCATGAGCTAGCGTTTCAATATGACCTTATCAATGATTGAGCCAATTTCTTTGGAGTCGATTGAGCCTTTATCGTCGCGAGTTATTTTTTATTTTACT
>CAZUYQ010000140.1:11468-11919 GCA_964624705.1 uncultured Polynucleobacter sp. | reverse complement strand
CGGCAACACACCCGCCCGCCTATATGCTTCCACTTTTCTCAACCATCTCTGTTCGTAGATGGGATCGTCAAGCATTCCCAGATGCTCCCAATAGAAAGTCTGACCACTGTTATCGTCAATAATAGTAAAATCGGGGAACCGTTCAACGCCGTCAAGCACCACCGGCCGCTCATAAGCGTAATCAATTTGCCGTGCATGTAGTTTGTCGGCGACAATCACCTCCGACTTCGATCTAACCATTTCACCGCGTTCAGTTCGGTGAATCAGACGGTTTTCGAGAAATCTCTTTTCATGACCAACTCGAACTTCAAGTGGAGAGGCTTCTTTAAAGAGATTGGTCAATCGACGCGCAATGTCCGATGATGCACTATCTGCAAAACTAAGAAGTTCTCGCGGAGAACCCTGACACATTAAGACGATCTCATTTTGATGGCGCGTGAGTGATGTATAA
>CAZUYQ010000140.1:8707-11458 GCA_964624705.1 uncultured Polynucleobacter sp. | reverse complement strand
CTCAACATTCTGCAGGGATTTGGAATCACCACAATGGTCGTTCCAAATTCACTTCCTTGTGTTTTGTGTACTGTGAGTGCGTAAGCTAAATCCAGTGCCGGTTCGGCCTCGTCGCCAGAGAACTCACTCTTCCAGTAATTAAACTGAATGCCCTGTTGGCTTGCAAACTCTACTTGCAGGTTTTTAGGAATGAAGGTCATGTTCTTTGTCTTGTATTCACCTACAACAATGCCAATGTCACCGTTTGCAACATAAGGGCTATCTATTTTAGGATATGTTTTCCTTCTACCACTGTTGGTTAGATTGATCACCTTGTCACCCCACAAAATTCCTAGAGGTCCCAACGGAGCTGGAATTTTGCGAAGCCACGGCTTATCTACCAGAGCCATTTGGCTCGCTCGCTTCCGGAACTGACTCTGAATAAATCTGTTAATAGCGTCAACACCAGCTAAAGTCCCACGTATTGGCGCCAAAATTTGCCAATCCTCGACTTTCGCCGCTGCCCCCGGATTTCCATTTCTTCCAGCCCAAAAAAATGCTTGGTCCCCATTGCCAAATTTTGACCCACCCAAACTAACTACAAATCCAGACTCATCATCAGGGCCTTTGAGATCTAGCACCCGAATAAGCTCGTTTAATAGCCGAGATTGGAGTTCGTGTTGATCTTTCCAAGAAACCAACTTTATTCCGTTCACATCCCCGGCATCCAGACGAGACCATAGTTCGTCGGCACCTGGATCAAGTGGTTTACCACTGAAATGGGCCGCTAGAAGTAGATCGTCGCGAGGTCTATCATCTTGTGACCTATTTTGTTGCCGTCTAGTGACGGTGAGCTCTGCATAACCAAGGCCGCACTTCGGAAAAGTCGTTTCGATATCGGAAGGAGCCAGTTCACTCACAATATCAACGAATGGCCGTCCTGCACCGATAGGTGGAAGCTGCCGTGGATCTCCTACGAGGATCAATCGTTCCACACCTTGGAGACTGTCAATAAGCGCGCCCAGCTGCTCTTCTGTCAGCATAGAGCACTCATCAACGATGACCGTCTTATGCGCTTTCGACTTCGGAGCATCCGAGTTAGGAAAGTAGCGACCTGTGCGACCGTCGTACCTATTTGAACCACTTAGGAACTGTGCCAATGTTTTCCCTTGCCCACGCATCCCGGTCGCTTCTTCAAGCCGCACACGGGCTTTGCCAGTGGGTGCTAATAGGAGAATCCCTCCATGCGCAACTTCATTAATTGTGCAGAGGACTCGAAGTAAAGTTGTTTTACCTGTTCCAGCAGAGCCTATAAGAACGGAAAGCCTAGATGAGTATATTTCCGCAAGCGCAACTGATTTTTCCCGTCGCGCTCGCTCTTCCATAACAGCTTCCTGCTTACCTTTAGGAAGTGGCTGAGCAATACCCTCATCCACCAGACTTCGCCAGTCTACTTTGATTGCATGTCGCGCAGCTTGGACGCGACGCCGCACAGTCTCAGCGATTACCCGCTTTGTTTCGACGTATTTATCCAACTGAAAGGCAATTGTGCCATTCGACATCGCTGTAGAAACAACAAACGGTGAAAATGTTGCTTCTGTAACCGCCAGAGTATCCTCATCAAGAGGGCACGGGGGCGACATCTTTAGATCCCGCACTTTTTGAACCACCCAACTTCGAGGAAGCAGGGTGCTACCTTCGCTTGCTGCCGCTTCTAGGGTATTGATCAACAATGCTCGCACTCGACGTTGATCAATTGAATCAAACAGTATACTTGGCGCAGGGACAGGAAAGGCTTTACGCACGATATCATCCGGAAATAAGCCGCGATCTATTGTTCCAAATGAAATTCCATCGGGTTGAAGTCGGTCCATCTCATACATTAAGTATGGATTAACCAGTATGTCGGAATCATCCGCCACAATTCCCGCTTTGGAACGTTCTGTCTCCTGATATATTCTTGTGGCTTGAGCTGAAGTTAGGGCGCAGCGTGATATTAACTTTAACAGCGCCCGTCTCTTCTCTGGCAACTTTAGCCACTTTTTTTGGAAGGTATCGCCAATGAGTTTTGCTGAGTCGCTGGAAAGAAGTGATGGGTTCTTAAATATTGCATCGACGATTTCCCATGGATCACTTGTCCATTCTTTTTGTTCTCGGCCTTGAATCGCTGCTATTTCATAGGCCATTAAATTACCCTGCTGAAGTCCAAAGGCGCAAAGTGCTGATCCAAGTCCGGGGAATGCGCCCCGTGCCTTCCAGATCCTATTGATTTCCCGATCAATCCATTCCAGACACGAATTCCAGGGCCCCGGTAGCCTATCTTTTATTTTAGCTAATGCATTTGCACATGACAAAAGCGAAGTGATCGCCCCATCATGTGGAAGGAGTTCAGATCCATATGAATATTGCTCATAAAAATCCGATGGCGCAAACGCCACGTAGTCTTCCAGTCGAATGTCAGCATCTTGCTTTGAAAGCTCGACTAATTCTTGATACGGAAATATAAATCCATCAACAAAACCAGGACGAATGGAATGAACTACTGACCGTTCCCAGAGCATACCCCGTAGCGGTGGATTAGAAGTATTATAGCTGTACTCTGTGCCTGGTCCGACGTTGAGAACTCTTCCCACACCAACAATGACTCTTTTGCTTTCTTCGCTTAACGGTGTGCGTTTTGCGTAGAAAAAACACAAAGACGTATTCTGCTCCAACGCCCCAAAAAAGGTGTCGAGCATTACGAGTTGATTCTCTCGTTCTTGAACCCAGGTC
>CAZUYQ010000140.1:1020-8697 GCA_964624705.1 uncultured Polynucleobacter sp. | reverse complement strand
GGTTCACGTTCTTTTAAGTAACCAAGCTGAAGTTCGTTCACTTTTCCGACAATGTTCGCTTTTGCATCTCCCTCAACTTGGCTTTTCAGCATCCATCGAAATGGCACCGCAGCTGCGGAGTATGCAAGAAAACGAAGCTGCGTTGGCATCATGTGGCTGTGAGTGCTCGCGCTTGACTCTGCATATGGATGATTTTTAACGCGGGTAATTTCAAACGGGGCCATAAACGAACTACGCTCATCAACACAAGGAGGGACTAAATCTGCCGAAAGATCTTTAAAACTTTTTCCCGCACAAGCCTGCTCATTTTGATCGCTTTTAGATCCGGCAATGCGACTCAGAACTAAACACTGGGTGTTAGCTTTTGGGTCTTTGCATACCGATCCATTCCATCCGTTATCGTGCCAAGGAACCCTAATCGTAATATGATGTGGAGGAAGCTTGCGAGCGCCAGGTAACATGTTTCACCCATATATCTAAGTTTTTCAGAAATTTATCGACCCACTAACGTTCCTCCTAGTTAGGAGTCAAACAGAGAATGGGTCAACGCTCTATCTATAAATTTACGCTGCGTGTGGAAATTTTTTACGAGTGACTTTAATGTCGGCTTTATGCTCACTCGTTACTACGAAGATTTTCACGTTAGCTTGATGCTCACTTTTAACAAGTTCACCGGGCGCTACTAATTCGGCATTCTTTTCTTTATGATTGCTATCGACAAAGAAAAGCTTGTAGTCAGCTTTGTGCTCGGAATTCACGATAAAAACTTTCGCTTTTGATGACATTCATACCCCCTGAAAATGATTTTGACTGCTTTCAATCGGCATGTTTCCGTGAGTCTTTAACTATGCAAATGAAAGTTCGTATTCCGTCGGCGGGATCATTGGCAGAAGTCATAATTTTTCTGGAAAAATAACTTCGAGAGAGTTCGTTCGGCTATTAATTATATAGAGGCGAGCACGAGGTTCTGATGTAAGTTTTGACCTTGCGGATGCGGTTAAGTCGCTGGATTATAGTCTCTATCTAAGGAAGAAAGTCTTTGCAATGCCAACAAGAGATTTTCTCTGAGTCAGTAGGCCCGCAGGAAATCTCAACTATTCTTAACTTCGTAGCAGCTCATAGATCCGACTCTTTGACAAACCTAGTTCGTCAGCGATCTCCGAAACATCTTTTCCCTTTGCTCTAAGTGCATGAGCACGACGGGCTTTTTCTTTTGTAGGCACTCGAACCACTTCCCTAAAGGTTCTGTCCTTTGAATGCCAATTTTTACCGGCCACTTATCACTCTCCATAAGCAAAAAGATCTATATCCGCCGTCCACCGTTGAGTAAAGGCTTCAGGTGCTAATTTAAAGGTATATCGGACTTGCCTATTAAAGCTGAAGCCAGCACATATTTGTCCTCTGATATTACGTACAAAATCCGCACTTTTATCAATTTCCAAAAGATGAAGCACTCCTGCCCGTAACGATTCATTAGCTCGTGTTTAAAGAAGATGAGCACTCGAGCCGATAAAACTCCACAACTTGGAGGACCCTATGGCTGCTGATGTGCATGCGATTACAAAAAAACTACAGCTTCTTGTAAACAACTACATTGCAAACCGAGCGAGTTATATTGCTAAATCATCAGACTATTCGGAAACCGAAGTCAGGACTGACTTTATAGATAAGCTTTTTCATATCTTGAACTGGGACATGTACAATGAGTCTGGACGCCAGTTATCTTCGCAAGAAGTTCGCCGCGAGAGAGGTCCCACCTTCGGCGAACCCGACTACACGTTCAGGCTACCGAAGAGTTCCGGAGCGGCAACGCCAGTATTCTTCGTTGAGGCAAAATCACCCAAAGAAAAACTTGACCAAGCAAAGTATGTTTTTCAGGCGAGATCTTATGCATTCAGTTCTGCTCAGAGTAACTTAGTCCTTGCAGTGCTGACAAATTTTGAAGAATTTAGGCTGTATAGGGTCGATCACGAACCTAGACTTGATGAAAATTCCGATGTCGGTTTGTTGATGAAGTTCAAGTACGATGAGCTAGTCCAAAATATTGACAAACTACTACTATTTGAAAAGTCAAAGGTTGAAGCTGGCTCTTTGAATGTCCTTGGACGACGAGGGGTCGCAGTAAAAGATCGTCCACCGGTTGAGGCGTCTTTCCTTGCGAGGCTTAAAGAATTTCGTAGCAGCATTGCTAGCGCAATCTACAAGGCAAATAAGAAAATATCCTTTGACCAAATTAACTCAACAACGGAGACAATTATCAATCGCCTTGTATTTATAAGGTTTGCAGAAGATAGAAATATTATGCCACCGGAAGACCTTCGCCTCGTGGTTACTCAATGGAAGAACAAAAAGTCACGACAGCCACTGCTTACCGCGCTGAATAATTACTTTGAAGAACTAGATAGACGTTTCAACGGACGTCTGTTTGCGCCAGACGACGCAATTTTAAACTGTGTAATAGACGACAGCGTGATCATTGATGTGATCGAAAATCTGTATGCACCAAAATGCCCCTACAGATTTAATCAAATTAGAGTCGAGCTACTCGGTGAGATCTATGAAAAGCATTTAGGGCAGGTGATCGCCCTCAGCAAGGGCAAAGTTGTCATTGATGATAAACCCGAGGTTCGGCACGCGAAGGGCGTTTATTACACGCCTGCGTACATAGTTGATGGCATTCTCAGCAAAACACTTCAGAAGAGTCTCGACTCTTGTAAGACCATTGACGACATTTTCTCTCTTCGAGGTATTGACCCTGCCTGTGGATCAGGATCATTTTTACTTGGGTGCTACAGGAATATTCACGATGAAATTTTGACTCGATCAATCGCTGACAACGCACTTACAAATACATATCTTGAAAGAGATAGTGACTTGCAATATCGCCTTAAATTTAAGTTTAAAAGAAAAATCCTTGAGAACTGTCTGTTCGGCATCGACTTAGATAAACGGGCCGTTAAAGTTGCAGAGCTAAGTCTCTACTTGAAGCTATTGGAAGACGAGCCAGACGTTTCTGCTCACCCTATTCCTTATCTTCCTAAACTAGAAATGAATCTCCAATGTGGGAACTCTCTGATTGACGTTTCCATGGTCGATTTTCCGACGGACAATACTGACGACCTTCAAATCATGAATCGCCTAAAACCTCTAACGTGGGAAGGTCAGCACTCTTTTAAGAGCATTATGGATAAGGGCGGCTTTGATTTTATTGTCACCAACCCTCCTTACATTAGGATTCAAGAACTGAGACAGTTCTCGGACGCTGAAACCGACATAGTAATTGAAAATTACGACACCATGAAGAATGGCAATCCCGATATCTATATCGCCTTTTTTTCAAGGTGCCTCGAAAAGGCAAAAAAGGGTGGTCAGGTCGGATTTATCGTTTCGAGTAAATTTGCCGTAACCAACTATGGAGAGAAAATAAGAACAGAACTTGCGATGAATCACGATGTAAGTGATATCGTCGATTTTGGGGATCAACAAGTGTTTGACGGCGCTTTAACATACACCATGGTTATTGCAATACGAAAGGGAATGAAGCCGGGGCTTACAAACGTTAGACTCGCAAATACGGCGCCAAGCCCAGGTGCGTTTAGTCGATCACCACAGTCAGGATATCAAGATTTTAAAATTAAACTGGCCGAGTATGGAAAAAGTACATGGGAATGGCGCAAGGTCTCTGTCGGCGAGAATACGAAGGACATGGTTGCGTTAGGTGATATTTGCGAAATCTTTCAAGGGCTTCGTACGAGTGATAATCAGGTGTTCGAGTTAGTAAAAAGCAAGCGTACCGGAAAGAATATAACGGGATACTCTAAAGCTTTAGAAAAAGAGGTCGTGGTAGAGGCAGGCATTTGTTTGGATTTTCTGAAAGGACGTGAAATTGGCAGAAATGCTCATCGACCAATAAATAGCTTTTTGATTTTTCCATACTTAGAAAGTTCTCCCTACGAGCTTATTCCTTGGAAAATTCTTGAACAAGACTTTCCACTGGCCGCAAAGTATTTGAGTGACTGCAAGAAAAGACTGCTTGCGCGTGAGGATGGAAATGTTGATAAGAAAAAGTGGTATGGATATATCTATTTAAAGAATCATGACCTCATTTCACAACCAAAAGTTATGATTCAAGCAGTTGCAAATAAGGCGCACCTGTGTCTTGACCAAAAAGGAAACTTGGCATTTGTTACCGGCTATGGTCTTCACATCAAAGCTAAAGCTGAGAAATCAGTCGAGCATTACAGGTTTTTGCAAGCAGTTATTCAATCGAAACGAATTGATTCAAAGATAATTTCGTCATCATCAAAACTTCAGGGCGGATATTACGAGTATCGAAAACAATATTTGGCTAATATCCCGGTCCCTATTTTTGACATTTCAGTAGAGACTCATCAACTCATAAGCGAAGCACAGAAAAAGATCGAAGAAGTTTCAAATAGGGCTTCGACGTTCCCTGTCGGTGACCTTAAAACGGAACTTCTACATCAAGTGGAAGTGTTGGAAGAACAGATTGAAGATTTACTTGCAGAAATTTATGAGCATAGTGATGGCGTGGCTGCTTAGGATACCCAGGATTTGCGTCCAAGTTGCGTCATCCAAGCTATTATTACCGCCTGACGGAAAATATTTGTTGCTAAGCTGAAGGTTCCTTCGACCTATTAAACGCATTTGAATAATACCAAACCACAGCACCCACACCTGCGGCGATAAGCAGCCCACCGCCCGTCAAAACAGCGACGCCCCCGACCACACCAAAACCGCCCACCGACAGTGCACCGCCACCTAGTGCTGCGAGCGTTGCTTTCGTTGCAGCAGCCCCAGAAAGCGATGCGATTGCGGTGCCTGTTGATGCTGTTCCCACCGTTGCTGTAAGCGCAAATGTCGACGCTACTGCGGTACCGCCTGCTAGCGTAGCTACTCCACCAACTTTGCAATAGTGAAGCATCTCGTCACTCACAACAAAATCAAAGAATTTCTCCAGATTGGAACGTATGTCAGCAAGGTTATCTAAAACCAGGACGGCATCGGCACAGCCCGACAAAATTAAGACTGCATTGTGCGTCACGACGCCAGAAGTCACTTTTGTAACCACACCAACCGATGCCCAAATAACCGAACGCCGATCAAGGGTTCCAGACCTCGTCTTTTTGTAGAGTCGGTAAGTCGTATATATAGCGATGCCAGCAACCAAGCATTTGCCGCTGGTAATCGACAACCACTGCGTCGCATCTTTAGCTCCGATGAGATTTGCTTCGTAAAGATGTTGCACACCCGGCACAGGAACCCCGTGTGGTGTGAGCGCGTCTTTTGCAATTTCTACCGGATACTGGACCACACCTTTAACACCGAAGTTTTTATAAACGAGTTCAACGTTGGCGAGAAAATCATGCCCATGTCGAACCCGGTGATACCACCCTCCAGCGTGACCTCCGACAATGTCCATCCAAAGCGATAACTCTGTTGGCGGGAACATCTTCTCGATGTGCTGGGTTGCTCCTGTGACGATGTTACCGGAGCAGGCAGCTAGATTGCTCAAGATCGCCTCGATATCGCTTCTGCGAAGCTTACTCATAATGCTCTCCAAATTATTATGGCGATCTTTTAATCATCTTTATTAATCAAGTCAACTTTAATTAAAAACATAGAATTAATAAAAAATCATGCTTATTGGCATAAGTATCTAGAACAATTGACTATTTCCAGGAGGGACTATGACTACCAACAGAGCTGAAACCGAAAAGTTCAATACCATCGAGCGTCTAACGCTAACTGCTCACCTGCTGGCGGCACTGTCGACAGCACTTATCGCAGTATCAACAGCTCTGAGGCTGTCCAGGGAGGGTCGACTCCATGAGTCAGTGCTGAAGACCCCGGACAGCGTAAGCAGCACGCAGATCAACAGCAAAAGTTCGCCAAAAGACTACTTCAACATTTAGGAGAAAACCATGCACCCCGAGACCAAAATTATGATTCGCCATCGCGCAGAAAAAATCGGGCGTCTCGCCTCTCATCTGCTTATGGAATATGACGAGGATCTTGAGTCCGTTGCTGCCTTTAAATACGCCTACCTTGCGTTACGAGGCCCCCGCGCTTACCTCAATCAATTCAGAGGCTCCGATTTACATATTGATAGTGAATCGGTCGACGCATTTCTATGGCGACATCAAGAGCGATTATGCGGTGTGGGTCGCCTATTAATCGAAGAGGTAGATCTGATCAATTTCCATAACGATCGAGTGAATGACCACATACAAGCTGAACACATTGACGGCCCTTGGCGATGTCGAAGGGTGAACGGTATTCAGCAGGCACCACTTTTAAGTGGCGGCGTCCAATGACCCGAGAAGAAGTTAAAAGAATCGCTAGGAAACGCCTTAGGTGGGTCGAAGATAATTATCGAGATTGTGAACATCACGAGTCGATCGCGGCATATGCACAACTCTTGCGGCTTGTAGCATACGCAAACTACGAGGACTATTTTCGGTCCTGTACCTATTGGCAATCCATCAACAAAGCCGACGCTTACGACGGCAAACAGGAACTTGGTCTAGGAGAGCTGACTCGATTTGAGTTTGACTGCCTAGATGCATTAGATGCCGAAATAGAACGCAGGGAACAAGGCGAGGCGCATAAGTCTGCGGTGCAACCAATTACGCACAATTGAAAAAAGGAGAGAAAGAGAAGATGACGTCATTGGCAAAAATGTTTGGTGTTACTACCACAAAAGAAATCAACGCGACCAAGTGCAGGGTCGCATCAGAACTTAAAAGATTCGGTCTGTGGACACCACACATTGCTGACATTAGTGTGTCAGTCGGAATATTTAGCGGTGCTTATGGGTACATCAATCTTTGCGATCGCGGTAAGCCAGCGGAAATTTTTATCCCCATAATCAGTGTTTCACGGATATACGACGCCCTAGGACTGTGGCCTGGCCCAGCACACTATTCACGTTCAGACATTCTAAGACACGAATATGGACATGCGCTGGCCTACATCCACCGGGGTCTCATTAGATCGCCTAAGTTCAGGGACGCCTTTCACTTCGCTCATGATTGTGAGGATGAAATTGAGTATGACCCTGAATTTCATTTTACTACGTATGCGGCCACAGATCCGTCTGAGGACTGGGCAGAGACGTTCATGTTTTACCTGAAGCACCGAGGGCGCTTGCCAGAAACGCATAAGTCGCCTGCAAAGAAAATCAAGTGGCACTTTGTGCGCGACTTCATTGACCAAGTAAAACGTGGTCACGCCCGTTGGTAACGACGACCATCACACCATCATCATCAAGGAGTCAAAAATGAAAGCAATAGCCGTGAAGAACGATGCCATCCGAAAACATATCCCCCACGTATCTCCGCCGCATCAGTTGGTCTTGACGGCTGCGGTCGCTGCGTTAGCCAAAGAAGAACTGCACGAACTGATCATTGCAGTGCGAGAGTTTAACGTCTTCACTTCCGACAACGACCCTTACCGTGAGCACGACCTCGGAAAAATTATTCTGAAGGATCAAGAATATATTTGGAAATTTGACTACTACGACGACGATTTTGAATACCACAGAGAAGACGGTAACCGGGTGCTGACAATCATGGCATCACACGAATACTAATTTCGGTCAAATACGTTGATTTATCGCTCATTTTAGCAGCGTTTCTAAACTCAAGGTTCTCG
>CAZUYQ010000140.1:0-975 GCA_964624705.1 uncultured Polynucleobacter sp. | reverse complement strand
AGTGCCTAAACTCATCGCAAAAACAAAAACCTAAAACACACTCGCACCAGTCGGCGCGGAGGGAGGAGAACATTATGAAAATTGGCTATGCACGTATATCGACCTCGGACCAAAAGCTCGACCTACAAATTGATGCTCTTAAGCAATCTGGATGTGAACAAATCTTCAGCGACTCCGCCAGCGGAGCGCAAGATGACCGCGAAGGGCTTAGGGATGCACTTAATACATTAAAGCATGGGGACATACTTGTGGTCTGGCGACTTGATCGTCTAGGCAGGTCACTGCAGCATCTTGTTGCAACCGTAAACGAGCTTGGCAATCGCGGTGTTGGTTTTCACAGCTTAACTGAGAGTCTCGAAACAACAACTCATGGCGGTAGGCTGATTTTTCATATCTTCGCCGCTCTCGCAGAATTTGAAAGAGAAGTTATCCGCGGCCGGACTCAGGAAGGGTTAAAAGCAGCGCGAGCACGTGGAAGATTCGGAGGCAGACCGGAAAAAATGGATGAACGAACCATCTCGATTGCTCGAAAACTCCTCGCTGACAACACTGTACAGATCTCAGACGTCTGCAGTGCTGTAGGTGGTGTCTCGCGCAGCACTCTATACAGGCATTTGAGGAAGAATGCCCCATCAAAACCATCTTAAAAGCCGCAAAAACAAGGCTCATATCACATTATGGGGACGCCTAATTCTACGGAGTAAAGGTGCTTTTTGGTATAAGGACAATAGGTTGGGATGGTCTCAATCTTTTGCTATTTATAGGAGTATTCTATGGCAGAAGCAGCAGTAAAACAGAAGTCAGAATCGCAACAGGAATCAACACGCACAGAAGGAGCACGTAAAAAATTAGTAGATCTTGGGCTTATGGCGCTATCAACGTTTATCTCAGGAGCCTGCCTTGCCGCCGGTGGTCATGCCTACCAGTCGATTGCTCGTAACCTCGGTGGCAAGCCGAGTTCGACCGACAACGTAA
>CAZUYQ010000139.1:0-12565 GCA_964624705.1 uncultured Polynucleobacter sp. | reverse complement strand
CTTCCTTTTGAGTTTCGGTTTCGTTGTGTGTCCTACTTCTCCGTCCTACTTCTCCGTCCTACTTCTCCCTACTGCCCTTAAGGTTGAACCGGATAAGGATAGGGCTGAGTCTGTGGATAGCCTGGTGTCGGCGTATAAGGAGAATACTGATATCCCTCATATGCATAGGATCCGATGGGACTGTAATAAATAAGAGCGGCACCGCCTAAAATAAGTAAACCACCCAAAACCCAGTTCCAATCGACACTGTAACCGCTGCTATAGCCGGTTGGATAGGGTTCGCCCGGATAGGACAAAGCCATGGCGTCGCTAGGGTCTATCAAATTTGTACTCTGACTATTCCGTGTCACGTCAACAGGGCGACCAGTTGCGTAAAGCTGCGCAGCTTGCAAGCCTGAAGTCACGTTGTTACCAGCAGCTAATTCGACAAATTCAGGCTTACCAAGTGGTGTACCAATAACGGAAGTGCGAACGCGGCCAAGTAAAAGTTTTGCGGGTTCGACCTTTACCGGTGCAGCGGCGGCGGGGGCCTGCGACACCGGTGCACTTGAGTTCCCTGGAGCGGGATTATTGGATTGGCCGGATTGGCCGGATTGACCCTGGCAACTCAGCAGCGAACCAATCAATACGGAAGATACAAAAGCGTTTCGAAAATGCATGCAACAACTCCAACAGATAATTTCAGCAACAACAACAAAATATTTTGTCAGCAGCTGGCCACCATGGCCGGCTTAACCCTGTTGAGCAAGGGTCGTACCATGGATAATGACCTCATATCGTTGGCCTATTAAAATAGAGTAAAAGGACGATCTCGTAATAGTGTCAAAAGTTTAGACAGTTTCTGGGTTATACCCTGATTGTCAATCCATCAATAAGAGAATGTCTATAAGCTAAGAACGCCGGGATGGTTCCGACAAATGTTCCGCAAACTAATAGAATTCCGAGATAGATCCACTCAGAAGATGAAAGTCCAGAGATCGGAATAAATAAACCAAGAAAATCATGAATCAGCGGCTGAAAGGCTGCGACTACGGCGTAAGTAAATAAGGTGCCAACTACGGCTCCAGTAAGTGTTAAAAGACAGGCCTCAATAAGTAAGAGAGATCCAATAAAACCTGCGCTCACGCCTATCGCTCGGTAGATGGCCATTTCACGACGACGTTCATTGAGAGAAGAATAGAGCGCAATAAACATCGCCATAAGATCGACAATCACAACAAATCCAGAGACCGCCTTTAAGCCCGTCTCGGCAAAACTGATATTGTTCCAAAGTTCATTTAATGCAACGCCTGGAATAATCGCGGTTAAGGGCTCATCTTCATAAGTATTAATCGCACGTTGTAAACTTAATGTCTCAATCCGATTATTGGTTCTTAGAAGAAATGATGTAATCTGACCGATCTCAATTTTCTGATTTAAAAGATCCTCTGGCTTTATACCTTGGCCAGGTAAAGGTGGTGCGCCATCTCCCCAGTCCATATGAATTGCTTCCATACCTTCAAGAGTAATATAAATAGATCGATCGATCGGAGTACCCGTGCGTTTAAGGACGCCAACAACCCGGAATGGTTTGTCCGTATGCTTTTGAAATGACACATCAGAGATACCATGAGCGAGGACGACTGGATCATTTAGTTTTAAATTAAGTTTATCTGCGGCTTCAGCCCCTGCAGTCACATCGAAAAGCTTAGATGGAATCACACCATCTGCCATTTCGACTTTGCGATCACCCGCGAAACGATAGCGTTCGTAAAATTGGTCATTGGTCGCAACAACCCGGTAACCACGATAACTATCGCCCAGTGAATACGGAATGGTCCAAGCAACATCTTTATGAGATTTAAAGTGCTCGTAGGTTTTCCAACTAATATTGTTAGTGGCATTGCCAACTCGAAAAACAGTGTAAAGTAATAGCTGAATTGGGCTACCGCGGGCGCCAACAATCAGATCAGTCTGACTGATCGAGTTTGAGAAACCATCACGTGCACCAACTCTAATTTTTTCTACTCCAAGAAATAAACACACGCTCATTGCAATTGAGGTGACAGTCAAGATCGAAGTGACTTTACGATTCTTAAGTGATTTCCAAGCAAGAGTAACGATAGTTTGAGTTGTCGACATGTTATGCCTCACTCGTGATATGAGCTGCGTTTAGTTCTTTGAGCGACAAGTGAGTCGTAAAATTTACTTTCAGTGACTGGTCGTGGCTTACAAAAACTAAGGTTGCTTTTGCTTCATCGCATAATTCAAAAAGCAGATTGATAAACTCTTCCCGGCGATCCGCGTCAAGTGAACTCGTCGGTTCGTCGGCAATTACTAATTCTGGTCGCCCCATGAGGGCTCGAATGGCTGCAACTCTTTGTTGTTGTCCGACAGAAAGATTCGTCACTGGATGATCAAAGTGTTTAGCGAGACCAAGGCGGGTGGCCCATTTAAGCGCTGCTTCCCGAGGATCAGCTGCCATGCGAGTCAACCGGTGGCGGCTTAACTGACAGGGCAAGAGGATGTTCTCCGCGACGCTCAAATAAGGAATGAGATTAAACATCTGAAATATAAATCCGACGCGGTCGCCCCGGAACAAATCCCGTTGATGAGGAGTCATGGCTGTTAAATCTTGGCCAAGAATCTGCACGTGGCCCGCTTGTGCGGTTAGCACCCCACCCATTAAACCAAGGAGGGTTGTCTTACCGCTACCGCTTGGCCCGTGTAAAAAAACCCGTTCGCCAGCAGGAATTTTAAGCGAATGGATTTGAATCACCTGTTTGCTATTCTTATAAGAGAACTGCAAATCGGTAATCTCAACAGCGTTCATGCCTGGCTTGTCTGCATTCATATTTTCATTTTCTCAAAGATCAAGTGAGGTCGAACCTGACTTAAGGGTGGCGCCAGCTTGCTTTTTATCCGAAATAAGTTGGACAGCAATCTCAAGCAAACGCGGATATTTATCGGTTAGTGTCACCGTTAACTTTGTGCCTGAGGGCGTTTTTGTACAATTGAAAACATAGTCCGCATGAACTTCGCCGTGCTCGCCATGCTTCTTGGACTTTTCTTTATGACTGCCTTTTTTAATGGACTTTTCGCGGTCATGATCGTGATCCTCGGTAACCCAAGGCTCCACAGTCGCGCTTGCCAGAGTGCAGGATAAAGCGGGTTGAAATTGGAAAATATTTCCAGAGTTCTCCTTCAATTCTTTGACGGCAGCATCGCGCGCCGCAATATCTTTAGGATTTTTAGCCTCGTGTTCGAATCCGTAAATACTCTCGGCTGGAGATTCAAAGCCTAAAGAGATTTTTGTCCCTTCGATGGCGATATCAAGTTTCGGTTTGCCATGCACGTGAGCACCATGCTGCTCTTTGGCGAAAAGATTTGTAGATGTCGCTGAACTAACGATTGCGGCGATAATGAGTCTTTTCATATTTGGGCTCCCACAGTTATTCCAAGATAAGGAGCCTACCATAAAGTAAATCAAAAGTTGATGATCATGTTCTAAAGCTTATCGTATTTCTCAGCCCGCCCCCGCGATTTTTCAACGGGGTACTTGGCATGATTCTTTTGCATCTTTGTTTTGGCAGCGACGAGGGGGTCAATCCCCAGGCGGGCTGCGAGATTGACGAGACAAATGAGGACATCAGCAATTTCATCACTGGCATTCATCATTTTCTCAGAATCCAAGTGCTTGCTTTCTTCTTCGGTCAACCACTGAAAAACTTCTAAGAGTTCGCCGGCCTCGGCGGCGGTAGCCATCGCAAGGTTTTTGGGTGAGTGAAATTTTTCCCATTGGCGCTCTTCCGAAAACTTAAGAATCTCATCGCGTAAATCTTGAATTGTTTTCATCGCTTTGGTCCTGGCTTATTGGGCCTGAAGTTATTCTTTTTGTAATCGAGCTTCGCAGGTTTAACCGGCTTAGCAGTTTTAGCAGCCGCAGCTTCGCGAGCAAGCTTCTGATCGAGTTCTACGCGTTCTTCTTCGATAATCTTGCCTAGTTTTTCTGGCGTGATCACTTCATCAGGTTTTGCTTTAGCGGCTTGACGGAAATAGAAGGACAAAGCACTCGCACTTTCATGTTTTAAGAAGGACGCGTTGCGAGCAATGTTTTTTCGGAAGATAAATAAATAATTAAAACCACGAAGGAAAAAATTACCTTCAATGGCAGAGGTATGCCAATGATTTCGTTTTAATTTCTTATTATTTCGGACAACGCATGCGATATCGACCGGGTCAAATAGAGCGCTCATTCTTAAAAAAAGTTCAAATCCAAGCGGAGCAAAGTCCTTACCTTTTGCAAAGCTATCTTGAATGTAAACCCCCATATAACCGCCATCTTTGAGGGCTCGATAGGTTGAGGCAATCACGGCTTCCATCGATTCATAGTAACCGCCGCCGCGAGCATCCAACTCGCCGATGCAGCGTTCGTCTCCGCTATACTTAATATGAGTTGAGTAAGGTGGATCCATAAAAACAAAATCAACCGATTCTGCCGGAACAGGAATGCGTCGTGCGTCCGCTTTTTTGATTTCTGGTCTCTGAGGTTGAAGATCAAAGCCAAGGCAAACTCGATTAAGATCTTTGCACACATCGAGTGATGTGCCACTGCCGCACATCGGATCTAGAACCGTGTCGCCCGGTTTCGTATAACGCTGAAGTAAATTCCAGATCACAAAACTTGGTGTTACACCGGCGTATTCACCATCTCCTTGTTCCTCGTCGCCATAATGTTGGCTTGGAAAATCCCAAAGCGTGGTAGTTTGAATCATGGGCTTTGGTTGTTTAAAGGGCTTAGGAGCAGCGACGGGTTGGTTGCTCTTAAAATTACTTCGCTGTGCTACGAATTTTGGTCTCGGCTTTTGCATCAAATTTAATTCCTTCATTCTCAGTTTGTGGCCATGGACAGGACCAGATAGTTCGCCAGTAGTCAGGAAGCGGCGCCAGTAGGGTTAGAGGTTCGTTGCCGACAGGGTGTTTTATATCAAGCCTTGCGGCATGCAAGGCAACGCGTCCGTCCCAACTTGATATCGCTCCATACTTAACGTCGCCAAGTAACGGGCAGCCAATAGCGGACATCTGGGCACGAATCTGATGGCTTCTGCCGGTCACCGGTTTGATCTCAACTAAAGCGTTTCCGTTGCAGGTGGCGAGCACCGTATAACTCAATTCGCAGCGTTTTGCATCAGGGTCCTTTGGCCGGCCAACACGCGTCACGTTTGTATCTTTATTTTTAACCAGCCAGTGCTCGAGTTTTGCCTGTTTTTCTCTTGGAATTTGCTCTGTTATGGCAATATAGGTCTTGGCAAGCTTGCGGTCTCGAAACTGTTCATTAAGCCTAGCCGCTCCCTTGCTACTGAGTCCAAATAAGATGACTCCACTGACTGGGCGATCGAGGAAATGAATCGGAACACAGTAACCCTTTTTACCTTCGACCTGGCGCTCGCTATTCCACTGCCTGACTACTTCAAGAAGCGTAAGGTCACCTTGGGCCTCGCTTGCGACGGGAATACGAGCTGGTTTATTGATCGCAATCAAATGATGATCGGAAAAAAGAATATCGAGAGAATCAGGTGTCAAAACCACCGAATCACTAAATTTACCTTTAGTCGTGGTCATGATGATCTTCTTCATCTTCAGAATCATTTTCGACAAGCGCACAGTTCTTGACTTGAACTTTGTTTGTAATCGTTACGGCGCATTGAACGGAGGTACGGTCTCGGCACCCTGGGGCCGGAATCAATCCAACATTTATACTCAAACTACTCGATTCGATCCAGGAGCGCAGATCCCACATCTGTGTCGTCCCGCCACATTTAGCCATGTTGTAGGGGCGACCTTCGACTCGTATCGCTTGAGTGGCCTTGACTAAATCAGCATCAAGAATTTTAAGCTCTTTAGTTTTGTCTTTCCCTTTTTCTTTTTCTTGAATTGTAAAGGAACAGCTAGTCCAGACATCATCTCTACCATCGCAACGGGCGGAAATCTTACGGGCATCATCAACGATCGTTTGCGTCATGCGCGAGGTTGAGGGGTCAATAACGCTGCCTTCGACGCGAACAAAATCTGTCCCGCTTTTGGGTGGCCACGACTGCCAGCTTAGTAAATGGCTCGTATCAAACTTACAAGTACTAGCTCGGGTTCCACCCTTATAAAAGGTTTTGATGTCGCCATGAATTTTACCGCTACGAAACGGTACTTGCATCCGCACTGATTGATCGATCGCATAAAAAGTGGAAATGCCGTCAAGAACTCCTGATTTAAAGGGTAAAACGGTAGTTGGCCGTTTTTTTAATTGACCTATGATGACATCGCCCTCTGCCATGCCATGATCAAATTTGGCGCGAACCAATTCAGAATCAGGATCGGAGCTTATAATTAACTGGCCTTCAACCAAGCCACGATTAAAATTGGCTTTCATGATCTGATGATTGCGATCGTCGCGCCAGGTGAGATATCCATCGAGTTGATCATCGATGTAGGATGCATCAAATCCAGTGATTCCATCTTCAAACTTCAGATGACTGGTGCCAAATCTCTTGCCGTAGGACCACATCGAGTCTCCAGCCAATTTGCCATTTTGATGCCACCATTGCTGAAGACCTTCGCGGTGATCGGCCGCAAAGGACGTGACAGAAGCCGGTAGGCCATCAGAATACCATTCTGTAAGTCGAGTGATTGCTCCCGCGTTATCGAATTGGAAACCCGCTCGCGGTAAACCCGCTTCATCCCAGGTGACGTCTTCTGTCCAGTTGCCGCGAGGACCTTGGTGTCCCGTCCAAATAACTTTACCCTGCGGCGACCAGGCCACATGATTTCCGAACTTGAGTGTGCCTAGTCGAGCGCGCATCCGTCCGGCGTTGTCGAAGATCAGTAACGAACTTAGTCTGCGCTCGTCGGCACCGACAATTTGAAATGTAATGGGTTCATCCACAGATGTTGCATGAAGTTGAATGAGTGCGGTCAGAGCACCCTGACGTAGACTAAAGGTTAAGTGTGTAGCGTTTTCGGCTGAACTATTATTGATGGAAATGCGGTACAGTGGGCCATAGCGATTGCTCTGACATTCCGCAGCAATCCATTCGGAAGGTGCACTGCGAATGAGTGGTCCTTCGACCCAGCGACCGCCATTCTTGGTGCACTGCGAACTCCAGCGTTTCGTAAGCTCATTTAAGCCAGCAGTAAATTTATTGAGCTTGGCGTTTGATTCCGTATTTTCTTTTTTCCACCAGGTATTAATTTCAGTTAATTTTCGTTTTTTTCTTTTTAACTCTTGCTGCCAATCGCTTAATACGGTTTGCCAAGGAGCATAATCAGATTCTAAATTTGTATCAAAATCATCGATGTTGGTGGCGAGACGAAAAGCATCTGGTTCCTCAATTAAATTGAGCAGAGCCAAGTCCATGGATGAGACGCTTGCTTCCGCGATACCAATATCAAAAATCGAAAATTGCATCTGTGCACTTGTTGGTAAATGAAGTCCCGCGTCTGCAATACAAAATTCCGTAATAGGTCGACCCGCAAGGTATTCGTCGGTTGACGATGGATCTGACGATTCAATGGCGCGTTCATTCCGCATCTCTTGCCAGGTTGCGGCTTGGAATAAGGGTAAAAGCATTGCATGTTTGAGGTGAGAGCGTGCTGCGGGAAATACTTTGGAAGATACCGATGTTGAAAGTACAGAAAGAAGACCGTAGCTCTCGATCTCGCTCTCGGATTGTGCTTCGTCTTCACTATCATCCAAATAAGGGGCGCCATTCATGATGATGCTAACCAATTGGGGATCCGCTAGTTGAGTCATAAGGGATAAGAGATCTTTTTTTGTTTCGGCAGAAGTCGATCTCAACCAATCACCATCAAATCCCAAGTTAGGATCTTCTAGTTTTAAAATGGAGATGCGATTGAAGCTTGGTCCGGCCGCAATGGCCGGAGCTTTTAGTTTTTTTGCATCATCTCTCATAGTTTCGTAAAGATCTGCTGCAAAAACTTCTTGCGAACACAAACTCCAGATCGTGCTGATAATAAGAAAAAGCCACATGGGCGACTCTAGTCCATTCTTTGAAAAGAAGTAGAATGCTAACGAAAAAAGGCTAGCCCATGTTCTCCGACCAGCTCGCTGCTGGCAAGAACTTTGTGAGGATCGATGGGCTCAATGAACCAGTACGGGAAACGGTATGCGCGTAAGCTTACCATCGGCCCGGCGGACCAACTGCCAACTGAGCCCAGCGGGTGGCTTGCGCGGTAAACTAGGCGAAGATGTGCTGCCGGATTGAGCCAGCCATTCGTCAAGAAACTGTGACGATTTCACTTTCATTTTCTGAAATGCCTCGGGGCTAGTGGGTGCACGCTGGTCGGCCCCAGCCCAAATAGCTGTAATCATGTCGTGGCCAACCGCCACCTCCCAATGATTCCACGATGAGTCGGCAGGAATACGCAGTTCCTCGCCTGCTCGACCGCTAAAACCTGACGCCATAAGCCAAGATCGGAGTGAATAAGCAGCCTCCTCACTGAGACCTTCCACGGGTAGGCCCCTTGTACGAACATTTTGTGTACTGTGGTCTGGTCTTTCGACTGAGACGGATACGAGGCTGTTTTGAAGTAGGGGCCGTCCGGCGATGGAGCGCCAGAGTTGAGCAAGTTTTAATGGGCTTCCCATAGACTGATCAATGGCGGAAATATCGCGTTGCTTAATAGCGAATTTCAGGAGTTTTTTTTGAATCATATGATAACCCATGGTTGCTGCCACACGATCGGCATCTTGAAACGAGCTTAACAAGGCGGCAGAGCCTAGAGTTTGATATCCCGGAACTGTGGTCATACCTTCGTCAGCAGCCCAGCCAAAGATTATAGGATAAATAGATTCGCCAAATGGTCGTGAAAGATGGATAGCGCGGTTAAACTGGCTTTTCTTGAAGTTCATGCCACCTATAAGGGTTCTGATCTCTCCGGTCGGAATATCGACCGTGGCCATCGCGAACTCGAGACCGCTGCCAGAAAAATCTTTAAAATGCTTGTTCACTAATACCTGCGCGGCCTCTTGCCAAGGACCGTCGATCGTAGTTGACACTTTTATTCCCGACCGAGGCAGATACCTAGCTTCCATTTTTTGCCATAGTTCAACTCGCACAGCTTCAGTAATCCAAGGATTGCTTGAACGGGCAGTGGTGCGGTCGCGCCAAATGGCTATCTTCTCCCGCCGCCATCGCTCTGCTTCGGTTCGTGTCAACCAGCCCTTCGCTTGCATGCGCTGGAGGACATAATCCTTTCGGATGCGCGAAGCCGCGGGATAAAGATGAGGTGCATAACGTGACGGTGCCTGCGGCAAGCCAGCGAGGACCGCAGCTTCGCCTACATTGAGATCCCGAGCATTTTTGTGAAAATAAAGCTGTGCGGCTGCACCGATTCCCCAGGCATTATTGCCGAGATACACATGATTAAGCCAAAGCTCTATGATTTGCTGCTTGGTTAGCTGCCGTTCTAAACGTAAAGCTAAATCAATTTCTTTAATTTTCCGAGAGAACGTGCGATCGCGTGTTAACAAAAACTGTCGGACCAGTTGTTGAGTGATGGTGCTTCCACCTTGTGCCACGCGCTCGCGCCTAAAATTAACTATAGCGGAACGAAACATACCGCTGAGACTAATTCCTCTATGTTCATAAAAACCACTATCTTCGGCGGCTAAAAAGGCTCTTTGGACGTGCAAGGGAATCTCTGAGAGCGGAGTTTCAATGCGAACCTCTTCGCTGAAGGAACCAATCATTTTCCCGCTTCGATCTAAGATAGTCGAGGGACGTGCGACTTCGGCTAATTTAATTTTTAAAGTTCTTTCAACATCGCGAGGGTTCTCGCGCAGTAAAATAAAAATTCCAATCGTTGAAATGCTCACGATGAGGACAAGAATGCCGAAGGTAAAATTTTTAATAGTAAATGAGTGCATTCATTCATTTTAGCATTTGATTATTGAGGTCTTCGGCGGCAAGAAGTGACGCGGCATTTTTTGCCGATCATGCATCTTCACCTAGATGACTTTTATTATGTTATAGTTGTTAACAATAGTGGCTAAAGTCATCGGGGTGTTTAAAATCGCGTTTTGGATGACAGCATGAAGAATAAAATGACGCATTTCATTGCAAAAAATCTATTGCCATTACTTGTTTTAGATATCATGAGATTTGTAAGGCATCGCAAAAGATGCTTTCTTTATTTTTGGTCGCTAGCAAGACGCAACCAAAAGCTTAAAGATCGACATAAAGGTGAAGAGTGCTTCATTCTTGGCAATGGACCTTCGCTAAATCAGCACGATATCCGAAAACTAAAAGGAAAAACCATTTTCGCGGTTAATTTTTTTAATTTGCATCCTGACTGCGAAGAAATCTCACCCAAATATTATGCGTTCTGCGACCGTGATTGTTTCGTCGATAATTTTGCCATAAAAGGTCAACGGGTAGTTGATCGTGATCAATGGTTTGCAGACATCAAAAAAAAATGTCCGAATGCAGAGTTCCTGTTGCCGATCGAGTTCTGGCCTCTTATAACGAAAAAGAGATGGTTTGAGGGGCGGAAAATTTGGTGGATTCCTCTCAATAACCTAAGTCATTTTTTTGATCCAACGAATCTTTGCACTGGGATTATGCCGCCAACCAATGTCACAGCGGATATGGCGCTGCCATCGGCTATTTATATGGGCTTTTCAAAAATCACCATTCTTGGGTGTGAGTTGGACTGGCTATTACCAGCATTTCATTCAGCCGAAGCAAAAGAATATGGGCATTTTTATCAAAAAAACGCCCATATTACGCAGGAAACCTCAATTGGTGATATGCGACTTGATAAAGCATTTGCGGATTTATCGGAAGCTTTAAGTCATTTCTATATTTTAGCGGAGATGGCCAAGAGAAAAGGTTGTAAGATCGTCAATGCGACACCACATGGGCTCTTGCATATGTTTGAAAGAGTGCGATTTGACGATGTCGCGTCAGAAAGTTAAGGAATGATCTACTCTTTGCCGTATTCGTTAAGACCGATGCGGCGTTTTACTTCGCCTAAGGTCATCTTAGGTTCTTCTTCCCCAGATTTTCCACCTGCACCCACAAACTTATCTTTATCTTCCTTAAACAAAACATTGAAGGTCGTCAGGCTGCCATAGCACTTTGTTATATATGCTTGGAACGACAATTTGTCTTCGAGAGTGAGAGCATCATGAGCATTTATCTTTTGTTCGAGAACTCGTAGTGCTTCGCGTATGCCGATCACTTTTTTAAACAGAATTTCGAGTGGAATATCCTTAGACTGGGAATCGTTGCCCGGTTTTAGGGTCATGGTGCCGTTTGCCCAGCGTTTTCCGATTGGAATCGGCTTAGGTGTGAATTCTTCTTCAATAATTTCAAAAAGCAGTTTCTTGATATCTTCCATGATAATCTCCAGACGCTTATCTTTGGGTTAGCCTTTGCGGATCTTCCTGAAATTAGCAGCTTTCTCGCGAATCTGCTGAGCAGTCATAGTTCTATGAAATAGATTTTTGTCACTCTCAGGATCTTTCTCTTTGGCGTCAGCCACCTTTTCAAGAGCTTCCGCAGCTTTCTCAAGTGCTTCACTAGAAATGTCTTTGTACTGAGGAAAACGTTCTAGTAATTTGATATAGCGGAATGCGCACGCCGGCCAGATTTCTTGTTTACAATAAAACCTAGCGACAAATTGGTTGCTTTCGGCCATTCGCCTTGTGCCTTGCTCGGCCAAATCTTTTGCTTTTGGGGTATATTCAGACTTAGGAAACTTCTCGATAAGGTCATGCCACTGCTTGACCGCCTTTTCGGTGTATTCCTGCTCTCTGCTAACAACCGTTGGCGCATCTTGCCAGTAACTCTCGGCAATTCTAAACATCGCAAAGTCGACTTTTGCATGCTTTGGATGAAGCTTCACAAATGTTTCGTAGGTCGCTGCAGCTTCCTGAAACCGATCCATATGAAACTGGCTATCTGCGATAAGAAGCTCAGATTCCGGAGTAAATTGGCTGTAAGGAAAGCGAGATTTAAATTCGCTCAAGCGGCGAATCGCATCTTCATAACGAGCGTCGTCGTAAGGTTCCTTGGCGATTTCAAAAGATCTTTTGGGGTCATTCGGAATAAGTTCCTTCTCCGAGCAGCCCATCAAGCCGGCAAATAAAACACTGTAAGTGAGAATAAATGTTAAAGTCGATTTTTTCATATAAACGAACCACGCTGTTGAAACTTCAGAGTAGGGGATAAAAACGCTTCTCGTCAGAGTCCCATAAGGGTGGATCAGCTGTCAAACGGATTGGCTCGAGCTCGATTATCGCATCGAATCGTGAGATTGCAGCGTTGTAAGTATCAGACATTATTAGGTGTGCCTAAAAAATATCGAAATTTCCGACGTCGAAGTTGGAATTAGAAATTGAAATATAGACGACTACTGAGTACCTTTTCGTAGGCTTTAAGTGTTTTTAAGACTTAAGATTATTGGATATAAAGTGGCAAAAATTTCTAAAGAAGAATTTGATAAAGCCGTTACATAATACCTATCTAAACCTGCTTTCGCGGGTCTAGTGATTATTTCCTGTTTCACT
>CAZUYQ010000138.1:12390-12731 GCA_964624705.1 uncultured Polynucleobacter sp. | reverse complement strand
GAAAATTTTACCTGGAACTGACTGAAATCATAAGAATTTAGATGCGGTAGCCCTGCTTTCGATGTCTAGAGAATTGATCGTGTCCATTTTACATGGTATAATGGACATGAGGTGATTTATCGTGCTCATTGAACGTAACCTATTAAAAGTACTTAGTAAAACCAAGAAAAGTATCCTGCTCTTGGGCGCCAGGCAATGCGGCAAATCAACCCTCATTGGCCAGCTTTCGCCCGAATTGACTATAAATCTCGCAGACGAAACAGAGTTCTTGGCATTCTCGCGCAATCCCGGAGAAATCCTAGAGCGCCTTCACGCCAAAAATTATTCGACGGTATTAGTCG
>CAZUYQ010000138.1:0-12380 GCA_964624705.1 uncultured Polynucleobacter sp. | reverse complement strand
TCGTTCGGCGATTCGTTCGAGTACTTGATCCAGTCGCTTCTGGCCGGCAACAATCAATCGAAGCCGATCGTGTTCATCATGGACGAATTCGATCTGTTCACCAAGAACAAGACACAGTTGCTCTTGTACACGTTGCTCAATACTATCCAGACGATCCTTGATAACAAAATGAGTTCTCCACCACGTTTTTTTTTGACGGGATCAAGTGCGCGCAAACTTAAGAGAGGTCAAGCAAATCTCTTGCCAGGACGCATCATTCAATTGGAGTTAGGTCCGTGCGTCTATTCCGAGTTAGGTGACATCTTCGATCTAAAAAGGGCCCTGGCTTATGGCACACTTCCCGGGATCTACCTTGAAGAGAACGAATTCGACCGCAGGAAAGTCCTGGAGACATATGCAGGAATCTATTTGCGCGAAGAAGTCCAAGCGGAGGCATTGACCCGAAATATCGAAGGATTTAGTCGTTTCATCTACGCAGTCGCAGCCAAAAATGGTCAATTTCTAGACTTTAGCAAGTTAGCATCCGATGCATCGGTGGAACGGAAAACGGCGACGCGGTTTTTCGAGATTTTGGAGGAGACGCTAATTGTTAGTCGTCTGGATGCCTTCGCAGCTAGCTCCTTCAAACGTTTGATAAAGCACCCAAGATACTTTTTTTTCGACACGGGAGTGTTGAATTCGCTGCTTGGGAGTTTTTCCCTGTCTTCCGACAGAATCGGATCTTTGTTCGAGACGTTTGTCTATCTTCAGTTGATCAACACACTCAAGAGTCAAGCGCGTAGTTTTCGGATCAGCAACTACAGAACGAGTAATGACGCCGAGGTAGATTTTGTCCTCGAACTGGAAGACGATACCTATGCCATTGAAGTTAAGGCATCGAAAAATGTGGGTAAATATGATCTATCAGGGCTAAAGAGCTTTGGCGCCTATTGGGGTAAAAGGCATCATAAAATGATCGTATATATGGGTGAGCATGCGAAGATTCTGGAAGGCGAGATAGAAGTTTTACCATTCAGAGAATTCATAAAACGTTTTTAGGGTACTGATGAAGTAATAGCATACGCGTGGAGTTTCCTGAAACATGGAACATGCCAGCAAAACAAAGATGAAATTATCGCTTCCACAAATTAAGCGGTGCTGTTGCCCACAGTGCGATTATCGTCTGTGAACCGGATGAATGGCTGCTGAGCAAAGGCTTGCTCTAAAGTAAGTTGTTTTGTATGGGATCGAGCATTCGCCGCGGATGGCTGGGTTGCAAGCTAGTCGAGACAATTTTTAGAGGACCAGCATAGGGTCAAGGCATTCATCTATTTAGAAATTTAGGAGAGAAACCGAACGAACTTGGCCACTGTGAAGTCGATACCGTGGCTCATTGCGGCGACCATGTAAATCTAAGACCGTCGACGAAGACGACGACATCTAATGGTGTTGTCGATCTTACGGTTTACTCGTGATACAGCTACTGCAAGTATATAGACTTACTCGTAACTTGATTACCCATTACCTGGATCGCCGGATGGACCTCGTGGATCTATCGGATGGGGTTGTGGACATTCATTCGCATGTTCTTTAACGACTGAAATGATACAGACGTTGGTGTACTCGTCTCGCTCCTCGTGACAACTGACAAGATCACCGTCATTGCAGTAAGTCGACCTTTGGCAATGGCAGCCCTGTCCGGCGAGGGTTACGGTGCTGAATAAGCCCAGAGTCATAAATAAAATCACTTTCATTTGTTTTTCCTTATGAGAAATTTGTTCGAAAGTGATTTAAATTAATATTTTTAGAATTGCAACCCATTGAAATAAAAAGTGTTCCGACATAAATCGGAACATGATATTCCTCATCACGGAATAGATATGCCGTTTTATGCTTGATTTTTAAGCTCATTCTAATATATGAAGCTGGCATGAAAATGCTTAAGAACAAAACCAAATCTATACCCGAAGTCTCCTACCGGGAACTCCTTGCAAACGAGCTGATTCGCCGTCAAGGCACAAATCCTACTTACTCACAACGAGCATTCGCTAGAGATTTGAAGGTTAGCACCACAACGTTATGTAGCGTTCTAGCGGGCAAACGCCATTTTTCACCGCGCAATGTTAAAAATGTCGCTGAGCGTTTGGCGCTTTCGCCCTCACAGACACAAAACATGATTTTACAAAGCCGAGGCTTGTCTTTACAGGCACTAGGCCAGACAAATTTCATGGTACTCGAAGATGATACATTCAACTTTATTGCCGATTGGTACCACTACGGAATCTTAAATCTTGCAAAATTGAGTGACAATCAGGCCGACTCACGTTGGATCTCTGAGCGTCTCGGCATTACACCGCGTGAAGCAGAGTTAGCAGTTAATCGTCTAGAGCGACTTGGATACCTGAGAGTGAATGGTGGTTTGCTTGAAAGAACTGTAAATACACTTGATACGGAGCTTGATCGTCGGACAACACTCAAGGCTCTGATGAAACATCACACCCAGCATCTTAAGCTTGCGAGTGAAGCGTTAGAAAACGTCGAAATCCAAGATCGCGAATTTAATACGATGACAATTGCGATCAAAAAATCACGCTTGATTGAAGCGAAGAAGATGATTAACCGTTTTGCGACGCGATTATCAAACTATTTGGAAGCTGGTGATGCACCGGATGATGTTTATTCATTGGCAATTCAGCTTTTTCCGTTAACAAAAAAATGAAAGGAGTCCGCATGTTTAAAACTTCTCTAAAAGCGACCATAGTCTTTGTAGGCTTCTGCATCGCAAGCGTAAGTCAGGCTGGAGGCGGCGGTGGGGTCGATGGAGCACGGAACGGCTTGATGCCGCAAAAATGTTTGACCGGTCTTATGAGCGACTGCACCCGGTCAACATCACCGATTATTTCAAAATGAAGATGATTACCCATTCATTTTAAAATCGACGGCGTTGAGCAAAATCGCACGGCTACCTTGACGATGCAAAGCCGCAGCTACCAACAACATATCCGGTCTGAAATACTTGTGGGCCAGATCACTCGCCATCCGCGGTCTCGTTTGGGACTGCATATCGCGTTCGACGATCCGCAGACAGTCAAATAAGGGCTAAAAGAATTGTCAGCCGCAAAATCACCTTGACGATCAAACACCTTCACTCTCATTCTTGGAAATGGAAAAGCTGAGAATCAAGCCCCGAAATTTTAAATTCCATAGCCTTTCCTGCAGTAGATACATTTAAGGCACTTGTAAAATAAGACTCACCGGGCAATGGTCCGATCCGTGGATATCCTTTAAAATTTCTGCATGATGAACCATCTCGCAAAAATGTGCGGACACGCAGAAATAATCGATGCGCCAACCAATATTTCGTTCGCGTGCCTGACTGCGCGGAGTCCACCAAGTGTGATGCCCCGCTTCCTTTTCAAATATGCGGAAAGTATCGACGAATCCAGCGGAGATATAATTTTCGAATCCCGCTCGCTCCTCCGGGGTAAACCCAGCGTTCTTCTTATTGGTTTTGGGATTTGATAAATCGATGTCCTTATGTGCGACATTCAAATCGCCACAGAAGACGACTGGTTTTTTCTTTTCTAGTTCCTTTAGATATTTGAGAAAACTCGTATCCCAAATTTTTTGGCGATATTCAAGTCGACTTAAATCACGCTTTGAATTCGGCGTGTAAACATTCACCAGATAATAATCTCGGTACTCGAGAGTTTGAACACGGCCTTCGCGGTCTTCCAACCCTGGAAGACCACTACTGACATGAATTGGTTTTGTCCGTGTTAGTGTCAGTGTACCTGAGTAACCAAGTTTTTCCGCGGGATTCCAGTAGGCATGATAGCCTGCGGCATCAAGGACAACCTGCGCTTCTAATGCTTTTACCTCTTGAAAGCACAAGATATCGGCGTCCATCAAAGCGATCGCCTCGAGCAGGCCCTTCTTTTGAAGCGAACGAATACCGTTCACATTCCAAGAAATATGTTTAATCTTCTGTCCTTTTTTCAAAACGTCACCTTAAAAAAATTAAGCAATCAGCATTTCTTCGCGCCCGGGTCCAGTCCCTACCCACATGACTTTTGTCTGAGTGGGTTTTTCGATGGCAGCAAGATACTGCTGCGCATTCTTCGGTAGATCGCTGATGCGTCCGGATTTTGCCGGATCTTCTTTCCAACCTGGCAGCGTTACGTAGACGGGTTCACACTTAGCAAGGACCTCGATATCCCATGGAAAGTCTTCGATCTCCCCAAGCGTCGGATGTTTGTACTTCACGCAAATTTTTAGTTCTTCGAAGCCAGTAAGAATATCCATTTTATTGATGATAATGCCGTCATAACCGTTCACGCCTGCGCTATAGCGGAACGCAACCGCATCAAACCATCCACAGCGACGTGGACGTCCAGTGGTTGCGCCGAATTCGTGGCCTTTTTTTGCAATCTCAGCGCCGACCTCGTCTTTCAGCTCGGTTGGAAATGGACCGGCACCTACACGAGTGACATAAGCTTTAGCGATACCATAAACATGGGTCACAACTTTCGGGGACATACCGAGACTCGCACATGCTCCTGCAGCTGCAGTAGAGCTTGAAGTTACGAATGGATAGGTGCCGTGATCAATGTCAAGGAGGGTACCCTGAGCGCCTTCGAGAAGTAGGCTTTGGCCATTCGCGACCGCTTTACGTAGTTTTGTTTCGACATCGCAGACGAACGGAGCGATTTTTGCTGCTGATTGTTCGAACTCATCCCATACAGGACGATTCGCACTAAGGTGCTTTTGAAACTCTTGGTCGCTTTCTGCCATCTCGCGGATCCAGCTGCGACGCGATTCTTCGCTGACGTAATTGCCCATGCGCAGGCCGGTTCGTGCGGCTTTTTCGGAATAGGTCGGCCCAATGCCGCGTTTTGTCGTGCCGATCGGGGTTGCGGACTTGTCTTCACGAGCACCATCTAAGTGAACATGCCAGGGTGTAATGATATGTGCGCGCGCAGAAATCATCAGATTTTTGGGGGTAATTTCGACAGTGCCTTTCATCTTCTCAATTTCGCCGACGAGTCCTACAGGATGAATCACGACCCCTGCAGCCATCGCCGAGATGAGGCCCTTTTGAAAAACGCCACTTGGAATTTGGTGGAGTACATATTTTTTTCCGCCGATCCAAATCGTATGACCTGCGTTATTGCCGCCTTGATAGCGAACGACAATCTCAGATTTTTCCGCCAAAACATCGACCCATTTCCCTTTACCTTCGTCGCCCCACTGCGCACCGACTACGATTGTGACCTGAGATTTTGCTGTTGTCATGCTTGTGTCCTGTTCTTCGTTAGGTTGATATATGACTGCAAGATGCTGAACAAATAGCGACGCAATAGGCTTATTGCCTAAATAATTTACAAAAGACATCGGTTTTCGCTCGGAGTCTAGCGTAAAACGTTCGGAAATTCGCGAAGAAAATTTGTTCTGGCTGATTCTTTTTAAATAGGCTATCTAATTGAAACCCCTGGTTTTTTATAAATTATATAGATTCCGCATGCGGAGGAGTTATGGTCGAGTCCTTGGACAGCCTTTGGGCCGTTTCTGCGGTGGATGGACGTTATCGCAAGGATCTTGAATCACTGCGACCCATCGTTAGCGAAGGTGCACTCAATCGCTTCCGGATGATGGTTGAAGCTGCATGGGCACTTGAGCTTTCCGAGATTCCAGAGATAGCTTCGATTATGAAGCTACCCGATGATACAAAAACATTTTTGTGTGATCTCGAAGCAGGTGAAATCACCGAGTCGATGATTGCTCAAGTAAAAGAAACCGAAGCAAAGACCAATCACGATGTGAAAGCGGTCGAGTATGTCCTGAGGCATTTATTGATTGCACGCGGCGCACCTGAAAGCGTTCTTCCTTGGATTCATTTTGCTTGCACAAGCGAAGATATCAATAATTTAAGCTACGCCCTGATGCTCAAAGAAGCTCGCTCAAAAGTTCTATTACCGCTGATTGATGAAGTGATTGCTGGCATTAAAACCTTAGCGATCAATCACCGCGCGGTGCCCATGCTAGCAAGAACTCACGGTCAGACAGCGTCGCCAACAACAGTTGGTAAAGAAATGGCAGTTTTTGTCCGCCGTCTGATGCGTCAGCGTGAAAAACTTTTGAAACAACCCGTTGAAGGCAAAATTAATGGTGCGGTTGGCAATTTTAATGCTCATATTGCAGCGTTTCCAGAAGTTTCTTGGATAGCTATATCAGAAAAGTTTGTGACTAAGAGGCTTCAGTTAAATTGGAACCCTTTAACGACCCAGATTGAGACTCATGATACGTTTGTTGAGATGATGGAAATACTGAGGATGTTCAACACCATTCTCTTAGATTTTTGTCGTGATATGTGGGGTTATATTTCGCACGGTTATTTCGCTCAAAAGACCGTCGCTGGAGAAGTTGGTTCATCGACGATGCCTCATAAAGTAAATCCCATTTATTTTGAAAATGCTGAGGGCAATCTTGGCGTCGCAAATTCTTTACTGAGTCATTTCGGTGAAAAATTGCCGATTAGTCGTTTTCAACGCGATCTGAGTGACTCGACAGTTTTAAGGGTTACCGGGACTGCACTTGCTCACGCTGTTCTGGCTTGGAAATCGGTTCTTAAGGGTCTTGCGCGGGTTGAAGTGAACGGCATTATTGTGGCGCAAGATCTCGATGGTGCATGGGAAGTATTAGGCGAGGCCGTCCAAACGGTGATGCGTCGTTACGGGGTAGGGGATGCCTACGAACGCCTCAAGGCTGCGACGCGCGGTCAGCCGATAGTAACACGTGATATGATTCACGCAGCGATTGATGGCTGCGGCGAAATTCCCCAGACTGTAAAATTGCAGCTGAAAGAACTTACTCCGGGTGAATATATAGGATTAGCTTCACAACTTGTTGATTGGCTAGATCACCCGTTGACTTAATTAGGAATTTTTAATGACAAAATTAGCGATTTCGATTGAAGAACTAGCAAAAAAACTTGGCGGCTCTGTTCATTTGCCAGATGCGAGTGTGCGAACCGATACAATCATTCAATCGATTGCACCAGTCGATAAAGCGAAATCGCAGGACGTTACCTTTCTTATTAATCCAGAATATATGAAGTTTGCTGCGACCACTGAGGCTGCTGTTGTGATCGTCGGTAAAGTGGTTGCAGAATGCAGGCGTCCGCAGATTATTCACTCCAATCCTTACTGGGCGTTCGCAAAAACGTCGCAGTTATTTGCGCCCGTCCGTAGCGAAAACGGTCAAGTTTCTGCAGAGGCCTCGATTGCCTCAACGGCCAAAATCGGAAAAAATGCGACAATTTATCCTTTTGTTTTTGTGAGTGATGGCTGTGAGATTGGTGAAAATGTTGTGTTGTTTCCTGGTGTGTATTTAGGTCGCGGTGTAAAAATTGGTCGAGATACGATTATTAGAGCAAGCGTCACGATCGAAGATGGCTGCATTCTTGGTGAACGCGTATTGGTTCATGGCAATACAGTCATTGGCGCAGATGGCTTTGGTTTTGCGCCTGGACGTGATGATATCGCAAAAATTCCGCAGGTTGGCATCGTTCGTATTGGCGATGATGTTGAAATTGGGGGCGGTAGCACTATCGATAGGGCTGCGATGGGCGAGACAGTTCTTGGTCGCGGGACAAAGATGGATAGTAGCGCCCACGTGGCACATAATGTCCGTATTGGTGAAAACACCATGATTTGTGGTGGAGTCTTTATTGCGGGCAGTGCCAAGATCGGTAACCGGGTCATTCTTGCCGGGTGCTCGACTTTGAACAATCACGTTGAGATCGCCGATGGTGTGACTGTGGGTGGCCTTGCAGGAGTCACAAAATCACTGGAAGAGCCAGGTGAATACATGGGCTTTCCCGCTATTCCGGCAGGTGAATGGCGTAGACAGATTGCCTCAATTCGTAGACTTAAAAACATGGAAGAGCGAATTCGTAAGCTTGAACGCAGCCT
Source organism: uncultured Polynucleobacter sp. (assembly GCA_964624705.1). Taxonomy (GTDB): domain Bacteria; phylum Bdellovibrionota_B; class Oligoflexia; order Oligoflexales; family RGVZ01; genus CAMDKS01. Next base: position 4,428 of record CAZUYQ010000138.1, on the reverse strand, counting down.
CGGTGATTCCAACAAGTAGTGGTAAAATAAATACATACACATACCTGAATTGATTCACGCGTCGCCATCGGCTTATTTCAAAGAATAGGCCTAATCCGGGAGATGAGGCCATATGCGTCACTGGGCTTACCGTTGTGTCACTTTCATTTTTTTGATGAGTTCGTTGGATGCAGTTGCTGCGAAATCACATGATGATATTAAAGGAGCAATGGAACGTTTACCAAAAGTATCTTCAAGCTCTGCGGTCGTTATTTCAGTGCCGATTGGTCAGATCTTATTTGAGAAAGATGCGGATGAGGTTCGTCCGATTGCAAGTTTATCTAAACTGATGAGCGCAGTCGTTTATATGGAAAATTGCGGTCATTTAGATCTTGATGGACTCCATACGATGACCAACGCCAATCGTGACTTGGCTAAAGGTGGAGATAAAACTCACCTGATAACTGGCTGGAGTTACAGTCGGCGTGATTTGTTGAAAGCAGCTCTGATGCGTAGCGACAACCGTGCCTTGCCGGCACTGATGGAAAGTTGCGATATGATCCTACAGGAGTTTGTGATGTTGATGAATCACAAGGCGCAGGATCTGGGGCTGAAACATACCAATTTCGTAGAACCCACGGGACTCTCCGCCTATAACGTCTCAACAGCACGTGAATATAGTCGGATCATGATGGAGGCGACCCGCTTCCCGACGCTAGTCGAAATTATGAAGACTAAGTCTGACGTCATTATTGGCTACAAAAACGGTAAAGCCAGAAAGTTCGAAGCACGCAGCACCAATTATCTCTTGGGACGCAAGGGTGTGGAAGTGGTTGGTGCAAAAACTGGTTATACGGATATCGCACGCTACTGTTTTGCCATTCTAAATAAGCTCGTTGATAACACTTCTGTGACCATGATTTTTTTGGGTGGGGAAGGTAAGCATACTAGGTTTGGCGATTTTTCAAGGATTTCGAAATGGCTGAATGATAAAGTCGGTAAGTACGTCGCTCATGACAATACGAACGCTGCGAGCGGTGAAGGGCTCTAGTCAGGATGTCTGACCACAAATTCCTGACCGTTGACATAGCCCCAGACCTCGCCGAAAAAGCTTAGCCGATTATTTTCAACAACGATACCGCCACCATCGTTTACTCCATAGAGCGGAACGTCTAAGAGTTTAGATTGCCGCTTTAAAGCACGCGCGTATTCTGGTTTGGGATCATAGTGTGGGAAAAATTCAAAGTTAACTAGATTTAAAGCATCGAAGTTGCGAATTTTAACATCGTTATCATCGCGGTCAAACTTAGGATAGCTTGCGGTCGAGATGGTCGGCGTCATCAGAATTGCTCCGGCCGATAATCCTGCTAACACGCCTCCGCGAGCAACATAGTCTTTGAGCAGACGATCGAAGTGATGAGTACGGATCGCTTTTAGAAAATAAAATGTATTACCGCCGCTTAGATAGACTAAGTCCGCTGACAAAGCATGTTTTGCTTGTTCTGGTGCATAGGGGCGATCGACATTAAAAATTTCGATATCGCGAAATCCATATTGGGAGAAGGTTTCGCAAAAATAACGATATTCGTAGTCGGGGATGTGATGGGCAGAAGGTATAAAGGTAATCCGAGGCGCAGTTTTACCAACTAGGCGAACGACCTCTTGGTCGATCACGGCGTTGTCTTCGTCGTAACCGCTATAAAGCACAAGCTTCATGTATACCAGCCCTCGGTCTTCTATTTCTTAGAGGCCTTCTCGGTGCGTTCTTACGGATCTTAACATTTCACGCATGATCTTCTCTGATTTACCGCGCACCTGGACACTTCCCTCAACAGGCAAAGTGCGGTGTTCCGGAACCAAAATCTGATCTTCAACAAAGTTATAAACCAAAGCGTGGACTTCGCGACGGGTCAAATGCTTCCGTCCGCGTAATACCTTGTCGCCAACATGACAAATCGCGTCACCAGTGACTCGCGCGTATCGGTTAATCACCTGGCAGCGTTCGGATATTTTGCTTATCTTCGCGTTTTTCTGAATGATCGCAGGGCCAGAACTCGCCTCAACTAAACTCATCCAAGATGATTGAAAGCGTTCCAGCCATCGTTTCTTTTGCATGGTTGGCATAGCATCTTTTTTAGAGCAGTAACTCGAAGCAATCGCAGTCATAAATTCGCGTGGTGTCATCAGGCGCTGATGTTTTAAAACATGCTTTGGTAGCTCGCGGAGAATATCCCGCATACTGAAGAGGACGTCTCTCGTCACTCCATCGGCAACCCGGTAAGGCTTGCCAGTTTTTCTGGTCTGACGTTCAAACCACGTGAATGCATTTTGATAGGTGGTTACGACCTTCTTGTGCTTGCCCATAAGCATGATCGCCTCATCAGTGGTATAGCCGGTTTTTTCCAGCATCAGGCGAGTTTTTGTCTCATTAAAGATTTTATCAAATCGCTTTAGCTCAGGATGTTTTCTGAAAGCAGACAAGGGTCTTTTCTTGCCGGTATTGATGTAATTTTCGATCTGAGCGAATGTTTTAATAATTGCCTTGGCCTGCTCTTTTTGTTCGGTAATGGTAGTACTCCAGCGGTCCACATCATCAAATCGATACTCATGATGGAATAAGCCAAATTGTCGAATAGAGCCGTAATCAATGATTCCACCGTTGGCTAGGATGTTATCGCCATCCCAGGCCAGCCAGCAAAAAATATATTCACTTTCAAACTTCGCAGCCATCGTAGCAAAGGTCTCGACCATTTGCGAAAGCATGCGTTTATAGCGATTTTCACCTTGTTTAATAGGCTTCCAGGCTTTGTTCGCAATTTAACGATTTATAAAGAAATCAATCGCAGCTTTAAGCAGGGGAAGATTTCCCTGCTGTAAATGATTGAAAAAATGGCTCGGTCTTAGGAGATTTTGGCCAGCACGGACATTAATGGAGAGATTTCCTGGAAATTCGATAACCATCAAACAGCGTTCGGTTGGAATTGCGTTGCGATGCAAAATTTCACTAAAAATAGCGCCCATAATGCCGTCGTCGAGATCGCTATAACCACAGCCATAGCTGATGGCAGGATCACCTGTGCGGAAAAACTTTTTAAACTTGTGAGTTGCCGGACTTAGGCAAGTTGCCCCTGTTCCACAACTTGAAACATCCCAGGTCACGCCGGCATGTTTAAATGTTCCGTTCCAGATACTACGGCCATCACCAGAGGTAACCCCAGTACGACCAGGATGCTGGAGTTGAAGATAGCGAGTTGCCATATAAAAATTTGGCTTAATATCTGCGGGATCTATTTTTGTACCGTTGATAAGATCGTATTCGTTGATGATCTGAATGGCGAAGGTGTCAAGGAGAGTGCGTTCAAGGTCGTGGTTAAGTTCGTTTGGATGATGGTCAGGTATCAGTCCCATGTCGCGGGCTAAATCAAAGTTAAACCAGGCGATGCGTCCGTTCTTGCGTTTCCTTGCTCGATAAAGCACATGACTACCCGGAACCTCGGACTGCCATGGATGGCGACCATCGATGGTCGTAATCGGGGAATAGTCGTATAGCGCGCGGTGTGTGTTGCGTGCATTGGCCATTCTACTCGTCATCCCGTGGAGTCCTCCTAAGCAGTGAACTGATCTGCTATGGGACTAATCGGACAGATGCCTGAAGACTTTAGGGAATCAAAGAGGTTGCGGATTTAGGTAAGTCTACTAAAAAACACGCAGGCACTGGTATCAAAGGGTTTGCTGATTATCTGAGTGTATTTTCAAGTGTTTGCGGAGGGTTGCCTTATGGTTGTTTCAGCTTGCGGAATTCATAGGATCCAGGGTTCAATATAGGAACTGTCACTTATTGTAATGGATTATTTGGACTCTATTGCACTGAGATCTTGATCTCATAAACGCGGAGGCTCAGCATGGGCGTTAAAATTAGCAGCGTGTATTCTGGTGGATTGAGCATGAACTTGACCCATGATCTATCGGGTACTACGGTTATTACGGACCCTCCGCGCGATAATGGTGGCGAGGGCAAAAGTTTTTCTCCCACTGATTTAGTGGCTACAGGCTTAGTTAGCTGCATGATGAGCGTCATGGCAATTGCTGCTAGAAAAGAAAACTGGGACCTTACAGGAATGAAGGGTGCGGTTGAAAAACATATGAGCGCAGACCTACCGCGAAGGATCACTGGTCTTGATGTGTCATTGGAGTTACCAAATCATCTAAGTCCAGATGCGAGAGCTCGTCTTGAAGTGATAGGCAATACTTGCCCGGTGATTCAGAGTCTTCATCCGAGTATTTTGATTAATAAGAACTATCGGTATGTGTGAGTACGGAATTTTAGCCCTTAGGATTCTAAAGTAGGACACCCTACTGGAATAAAGTGCCTTGCTGTCGAGAAACGTCGCAAATTTCTTAGAATTTAAAGGTATAGGCGAAGCGGCCTAGCATTTTAATTTTAAGACT
>CAZUYQ010000137.1:6757-12747 GCA_964624705.1 uncultured Polynucleobacter sp. | reverse complement strand
CGCGCTCAAGTAACTTCACTGCATCGGCTAATTCGCCACGAGTCTCGTTCAACATAGCCTTGTTGTAAAGTGCAGCCACATTATCTGGATCGAGTTTGATAATTTGATTATATACCTTATTCGCTTCATCCATCTGTTGCATATGCTTGAGACAGATTCCAAGTTGATTTAAGAAGGTGACGTTATCCGGATCAAGTGCTAATGCCGATTTTACATAGCGCTGAGCCTTTGCGTAGTCTTTCATCATAAAATAAGCTTGGCTCAAGTGATTATAGAGTTCTTTAAATTCGAGGCCAGACTTGACGGCTTTTTCGAGCAAGGTCACGGCATCCTTGTAACGATCACGTGCCATGAGAATATCAGCCGCTGCTTTATATCGGATTGGATTGAGTGGCGATAGATTAATTGCCTGATCAAATGCTCTTACGGCATCATCACATTTCTTTTGCTCAGCATAGATTTATCCACGTGCAGCAAATATATGAACATAGGCATAGTTTCTCTGCTCAGCCTGCATCAAATACTCGAGGGCTTTTTGTGGATTATCCCTGCCTACATAGACCCGTGCTAAACCAACCAGCGGACGAGCTGATTTTTCCGATGATTCCGACAGCACTTTATAAATTTTTTCTGCTTCGTCCCATTTTTTATCACGCAATGAAAGTTTCGCAAGTTCATATGCCTTTTCAGGATTACGTGGATTATGAAACTTTTTCCATGCTGTTAAAACTTTGGGATAGATATCTGCGAGTGTGAAAGGTTTAACTAGAATTTCATCGACACCATTTTCCACTGCAAGCATAAGACGTTCACGACTCACTTGATCCATTGCTAAACAAAAGGGTGGCCGAGCGAGTTCCGGACGTTCGCGAAGCTCTTGAAGCATTTCCAAACCGCCTAGCACTGGCATTTCCATATCACAGATTATGACTGAAACGTCCTTATGCTCAGCTAGTACTTCTAAGGCTTCATAACCATTCGACGCTTGCTTGATTTTTGAAAACTGCAGTTTTTGTAATTGATGCGTCATAATTAAACGCAGATCTTGCTGATCTTCGATGACCAACACAGTTTGGTTTGGGTCCAATTTTGCGGGCATAGCAATATTGAACATCTTACCAAAGTCGATACTCTCTTTTTCATCAGCAGCCATCACACGCCTCCTTAAAGGGGGCATAAACGCAAGCCCCACTATATAGCCAGAGACGTATCGGGTAAATCCTAGTGAGCCTAAGCTCGAACCCCTATTTTTCAATTGGTGATAGAGCTAAAAAGCCAGCAATCAATTGGTCATTTTCGGCAGTTGTACCGATCGAAATCCGCAAACAGCCAGCCAACCCGGGTGCGCCAGCAACGTTACGAACAAGAATCCCTCGCGAGACCAGATGCTGATATACCTTTGTCGATGCATCGGTCGATGGCCACTTCAAAAGAATAAAATTGGCTTGAGAGACTTTGACTTTGAAGCCCAAGCGCTGTCCTTCTCGAGTTAGAACTTCAGCAACTCGGCCACGTTCTCTGATCGCATTTTCTACAATCTGAGAAAAGACCTTTGCCATCTCTGGATTGTCGAAGACCTCGGACGCCGCTGCGAGCGAAAACTGGTTAATCAAAAACGGTACGCGTGGTTTTTTTAGGAGCTCAATCATATTTGCAGCCGCTAGAATATAACCCAGTCGAATCCCAGCAGCACCCATGGTTTTTGAGAACGTTCGGATCAGCATCAAATTGCTGTGCTCACGTAGAAGCTCAGTATAAGGCTCGTCTGCGAATTCACAGTAAGCTTCGTCACCAACAAACAGCACCTCGGGAAAGCGCACTAACAAGTCTTTAAGAACACTTCTAGGTAGGATATTGCCGACGGGATTATTCGGTGATGCAAACAGCACAAGACTACCGGCTGGCAACTCCGGTAAAAGTTTCAAATCATATTCTAACTCTTCATTAAGAGGCCAAACCTCATATGGGATGTCTTCATAGTGGCAGTGAGTCTCATAAAGAGCAAAAGACGGACGAGCCAAAACAATCTTACCCTTAATCTTTTTACTAAATGTTTGCAGCATAAGCGCAATTAAATAATTAGAGCCGGGCCCTAGTAAAATATTCGATTCGACCACACCGATACTCGCCGCAATTTTTGCAACAAGTTCGTCCGCAAATGGCGACGGATAACGATTCCAGTGAAGATCACGCAAACGCTTAAGAACTGCATCTTTCACATGCTCAGGCCAGTCCCAGGGGCTTTCGTTCTGATCAAGCTTCACTCCGGCTTTAGGAGCATCAATATGATAACCCTTGGTCGCGAATAGACCCGGTGTTAGAAAACGTTCTAGAAATTCCTTCGATGGCTGCTTAGCATTCAGAAGTTCCACAATCTGTTCCCCTAAATATTTAGGTCATGTCTCATATAAGGTCGTCGTGACACCTAAGGCTGCCCGACGCTTCATCAGTTGATGATACAATACAACACTTGCCGAGTTAGCGACATTCAAACTCCGAACTCCCGGATGAAACATCGGAATGCGCCAGGCATGATCAGACCATTTTTCTAAGACTGCTTTAGGCAAGCCTTTGGTCTCTTGACCAAAAATAAGCAGCTCAACATCAGCCGGCATCTCGGTATAAGGCCTGGTTGCTTTCGTGCTAAAAAACGCAAACCGACCGGCAAAACTCTCTAGCAACGGATCCAATTCATCATGAATCTCGAGGTCTAAAAAAGGCCAATAATCAAGACCAGCACGTCTGAGGTTTTTGTCAGAGGTGGAGAACGCAAATGGACGGATCAGATGCAAACGGCATTGTGTTGCCGCACAAAGACGCCCAATATTACCCGTGTTCTGGGGTATCTCTGGGCGATAAAGACAAATCTGTGGATGACCAACTATCATGAATGCTAATTGCCACCACGACTAATGCCTAATTCGGATTCACGTGCAGCGGCAGCTTTATTTGCCAGTCGCGATACTCGACCAATGGAAATTAAATTTACACCAAAATGAATCCAAATTGCTGGCCACAGGCTTCCTGTGACTTTAACTGCAAGTCCCATCACAATACCGCCAATTAAGGCCCATAGCGTCCAAATATAGGAACGGCCTTCGGGGTCCACGTGCAGAATGGCAAAAATCGCTGCCGTAAACCAAACACCTAAAAATGGTTGTATTGCCCCGCGAAAGAGAATCTCTTCGCCAACAGATGATAATAAAGCCAGCATAGCAACTTGTGCGAAATTTAGGCCTTTAAAAATTTGTGCAAATGTCATCTTGAGGCGGCGATAAGAAGGAAACGCATCCTCAAGAAGATGCTGCCCCAAGGTCAAAAAAATGATGGAAACAACTGCTATCCGGACATATAGCAACCAATCCACATCATGAAAGCGGAATAGGCTCAAGATGTTCTTATGATACCACCAACATATCTCAAACCCCACAAGACTCATCGCTCCATAAATCACGAACGATGACCGCAGCAGCGTTTGCTTGGTTGGGAGATTTTTCTTATCAGGCTTCTTTTCCAAAATCTTAGTCCCTTTAAAAACTAAACATGAACACACCCATTACCATGAAATTGCGGGACTCCACCACCGTTTTAAAACCTGCCGTTATTCGGAGCGAGGCGAAGAATCCTTATTTTTTCGCCCACTTACAGTAGATAACTGTGAAAATAAAACTAAATATATGTGATGCTCTTTTACGTCACTGCCGCTAAACTATGCCTTTTTGACAGATATGCCTTTGCCGGAGACCTCTTCCCATGAACGCCCTAGCCTTTAAAATCAACGCTCTATCAGCTGATCAATTGCCCGCAACTGCAGCAACCGACGAGATCACACTTATTTTGTCGGTCGGCACAAAACCTAGCTCTGGCGTTGCAAAAATTCTTGCGCACGCCGTCCCAGCCCTAGAACGTAAAGCTCACTACCTAACCGGTTTAACTGGATTCTTTAGCGGTACGAGCAAGCCCTGGATTGCGCCGGTCTTTAATGAGGCTGGAAACAACGGCCTCGAGCGTCGCTGGGTATTCCACGACTGGGCAAAAAATATTCAAAATATTTACGCGGCACGTAAGCTCTTAGTTTACCTCGACGGAGATTGCACTCCGGAAGACCTAGTCCGTGTGGAAGATCTGGTAACCCTATTTTCTGATCCACTTTATGAAGGCAGTAAATGGACGGCCGTCCGTGTTTTTGCCGACCAACCAAATAAACTTCTTCAGGATGACCCCCAATACGACCTTCGTTTTACTCATCAGTTAAACTATCGAAAATGGGTTAACGAAAATCCAGACTCACTTACGTCCATAGAAATGGGCGCACGGCTTCAAGAGTTTGCTAAGCAGTATCATTGTGAATTCAAAACTATGGATGAATCCGCCCTACGCGATCAAGGTATGAATCTTTTACTGGCCGTCGGGCAAGGTGCAAAAAAATCTCCTTCGCGACTGCACATTGTTGGTCACAACCTCCGACCAGATAAGAAACCTATCGCCCTTATCGGTAAAGGAATTACTTTTGACAGCGGTGGTATCAATCTAAAAGCTCATGAAAACCTCGTCAACTGCATGAAGAACGACATGGGCGGCGCCGCTCTGTTTTCACAGTTATTTATGGGCTTGGTAAAAAGTGGTTATTCAGAGCCGTTGCTTCTCGCGATACCCTGTTGTGAAAATGCAACCGATGCAAACAGTATGAAACCTGGCGTCATTATCAAATCACGTAGTGGAAAGTCCGTCATCGTGGAACACACCGATGCCGAGGGCCGATTGATACTCGCAGATGCTATGAGTTACGTGGCAGATACATATAGTCCAAGCCATAGCTTTACTGCTGCAACGTTAACGACTGCATCTTTGCGACAGTTTGCAAACTATTTCACGCCAGTTCACTTTGCCGCCGAAGCATTTCGCAATCGCTTAAATGCTGGTGCAGCCATCTACGGCGAGCTTTTCACCTACTGGGATAAATTTCTGCCGTTTCTTCAGGGCAATAAAACGAATGCTGCGGACCTAACCAATATGGGAAGGCTCGCTTCGCATGCAAGTATGGGTGGAGGCTCAAATGTGGCGGCGCATTTCCTTAGGGAATTTGCCGGCGGCCCATATACCCATCTTGATATTTTCAATACAATCTGGAATTGGTCAGGAGATTATCCGGGCGCGCACTATGGCTGCACGGGATCTGTGTTCAATTCATTATGGCATGCTTTCAAGCAACCTTAATATTTCGTCGAGCCGCCGACAGCACAAAATCATTTTTATCGACAGCCTTGAATAGCGCCTCCTGCGGATCTATGAGGCCGTCGGCAATCAGCTTAAATAATGAATCATTTAGCAGCTGGTTGCCTTCTGCCTTTTGAGTCATCATGTGGTTTGAAATCATGTGATTCTTGCCCTCACGAATCATCGAAGACACTGCATCATTAACAATAAGAATCTCATGGGCAGCGATGCGACCTCCGCCAGTCTTTTTAAGCAAGGTTTGAGTAACCACGCCGCGCAGTGAAGACGCAAGCATCGTTCGGATCTGTGCTTGGCGGTCCGAAGGAAATTGATCAATGATCCGATCCACTGTCGACACTGCCGTAGTCGTATGAAGAGTACCAAACACCAAATGTCCGGTTTCTGCGGTTTCGATAGCGATGGACATCGTCTCTAAATCTCGCATCTCGCCAATCATGATTGTATCCGGATCTTCTCTCAGAGCGGCTTTAAGTGCCCGTGAAAAGCTGCCCGTATGTTTATGAACTTCACGCTGATTAATGAGACACTTTTGCTGATGATGGACAAACTCGATCGGATCCTCGATCGTCAGAATATGCTCACTCCGATTTTTATTAATCCAATCGATCATTGATGCTAACGTCGTTGATTTTCCTGTTCCTGTAGCACCACAAATCAATATAAAACCATTATCATTATGCAAAATATCTCGCAAGACTTTTTGCTGATAAAAATTCTCTATAGGCTTTACATTATCATTTATCAATCTAATA
>CAZUYQ010000137.1:1575-6747 GCA_964624705.1 uncultured Polynucleobacter sp. | reverse complement strand
ATCCAATCGATCATTGATGCTAACGGCGTTGATTTTCCTGATCCTGTTGGACCAGTCACTAAAACTAGTCCTTTATTAAGTTTGCAGAGATTCATAATGGCTGGGGCTAAATTAAGTTGGGAGGTTGTTAGGATCTGGGAAGGAATATGTCGCAAAACAGCCCCTACGCCATTTCTATCGCGAAAGACATTCATTCTAAAACGACCGACACCTCTAAGCTCATAAGCATAATCAGTATCATTATTTTTATGAAATTCCTCACGATTTCCCTCGGGCATCGTCGGTGTCAGAAGTTGCTCCATTAAAGTCTGATTGACGATATTTCCATTCTGACGAGTCATCTCGCCGTCAATACGGAATATCACTGGCTGACCAGTAGTCAAATGCATATCGGAGGCTTTCTTTGACACCATATCCATTAACAACGCATCTATGAGATTGGAGCCTTCGCTGATGGCACCCTCGGTCACATGGCTGTTGGTAAAGAGGTTGGGATCAACACTATCTGGTGTTTGCATATAGATCCCACCGATGGAACTCAGCGGTTTTCCTTCGAAGATCACTGGTAATTCCATGGGATTGTCGCTGAGCTGAACGTTTGGCTCTTCTTCAGGCACTTGAACTTCCGGAGGAGAATCTGGAATGGAAAACGCAGCGAAACTTGCTGCAAATGCGTCTACTACAGCATTCTTCACAGGAGCAGCGTTCAGTTCGTTTGCCTGTTTTGGCGCGGTGGACGGAACTGGAATCGGAGGTAATGAGGGAGTAATTGTAAAATTATTGGGCTTCGCAAATGATGCTAAATCAGATTGGTACAGACTCTCACCAGCAGCAGTATAGACATACACAATTGTAAGATCGCCCACGTGCTTCGCCAGTAACTTTAGAGCTCCCACTTGAGGGATCTGTAAGGTACCCGTAATGGGCTCCGCCTTTTTAATTTGTTCTTGAAACTGTGGGAATAAGAACGCGACCAGTTGTTTTAGCGCCGCCATATCAAATATCGGAATATCTTTACCGATGATGGGAGTGTTATCACTCACAATCCACTCAGCATGCTCACCTGGTGAAATGCGCACGCGCTTAGCATTAGCCGCTAACGCAGTCTTCAATAACAATCGAAAATGTTCCACACCTTCTCCTTTCCTGCCAAGCCTGGCGCAAAAAGATCATCCTCGCTATCGTCAATTTTTAGGAAAACATGAGATTTGATTAGAGAAATTCTCATTAATTTGCCTAGTTACAACTAATTATCTTTAGGTTTTATCCGATCATAACCGTAGGACCAATACGCGGACCATGAACGGATCGAGGTGCATCATATGAAGACAAACACTTTTCAGATTATTACAAAGCTCGCGCTCCTTATAGTAGCGGCATCGCCAAGTCATGGAGCTGAGCAAGGACTCAGCCCTTTAATACCCCTGAGCACACCTTGGAAAACAAACATCCTACCTCTGAAAAAAGGTGATACCAAAAGCATTGACGCCAAAATTATGGCCGATCTCGAGAAAGCTCGTCAGGCTGCAGGCCTCGCAGCAAATGGCTCTCGCTCTGGCAAAGCAAATGGCGATTACAAGACATTCCTGTTCAGTGCTACTGCTAAATCCGGTACATTAACACCTGCTAAACAGGTCGATGTATTCACTCAAGCTGTCGCGATTTGGCGAAAAGTTGAGAAAGCAGATGAATGGTCAAATCCACCTGTAAGCAGTAAAGTTTTTGCGGAGTATCGGGGTATGCGAGCCATCACCGAGCGCCAAGCGATCACTGCTTATAAAAAAGGTGACACGGCATCAGCATTGAAAAAATACACGAGCCTAGCGCAGGCATTTTCTGGAAGTCCAGAAGGCGCAGGGATTGATCTAAGAATCTTACAAATTCAACAACGTCAATTTGCTAAAACCGGGAATTACCGAGACTATGAAAAATCATTGATTGCATCTGGTGATAAGTATCATGACGATCAAGTCCTTGGCAGCCCCAATACCGCTAGAGCAAAGCAAACAGCAATTAGCATTGCAACCATGCATCGCCAACTCGTTGATAGGTTAATTGCAACCGGAATGAACAAGAAAACTGCGGCACCTGCACGAAAATCAACAATTGCTGTCATCGATAATTATCTTCTGACAAATATTGCTGAGGGAGAAAAAGAACGCGTTCGTAATGCGAAAGGCGAACTACAATTTATTCTTCCGGATCATATTGGCGCTGCAGCTAGTTTTTCTTCTCTTGCAACTGAGACGAAGGGTGGGAAATCAAAAGACTACTGGCGTAAAGCAATTCGCTCACAATTGATCTTGTCAAGCTGGACACCGACAGCACCATGGGATGGTTTCTCTGCAGGTAAAGATCAAGCAAGAGAGACTCTAAAAGGCATGTATGGCCAAATTACATCCGACGGTGATTGGGCGAGTATATCTCAGATCGGTTTATTAAACCTAAGTCTCAATCAAGAAGCTGAAGCCTTTAAACTCTGGACCAGCACTATCTCTAAATCAAGTAAATCTAGCGATGCCCAACATGCGGCAGGTTATATGATCTCAACTTACACCAAAGGTAAACGTTGGCAGGAAGCTGAGGATCTCAGTCGGATCATGATTAAGCTTAATCTCGTCGGCATCCATCGCAAAGAAACCTATAAAGGAAGAGATATCCTTGGCAATGCTCTCATCGACGGCGGCCTGCAAAAATACGCGGCACAAGATTTTAAAACCGCAGTTACCAAGTTAAATGAATTTGTTCAAGGATGGAAGGACCACAAACGTCATAACGAGGGGTTCTACTTCTTGGCAATGGCGCACAATGGTGCCGGCAACTATCGGATCGCCGTGGAGACAATGGTTAACTTTACTAAAAGTTATCCGACAGGAAAATACCGCAGAGAAAGTTTAGTAAATGGCGGTAACTGGGCGCTCGCAATGGCCTGGGAAGAGCATGTCATGTACTTCCTAGAACTCCATGTCCGCGAGTTCTCAAAAGATCCGCAAGTTCTTGCATCTCTTGATTCTCTTGCAAACCTTTATATGGGGCGCGAGCACGTCGATGCAGCGACACGCATCATGCAGATCCAGCTTGCTCATCCCGCGATCGACGCAATTACCAAAGCCGACATTGCAAGGCGCCTGCTTGACTTATATGAACGCCAAGGAAATCGGGAAAACTCCCTAAGTATTGCAAAAATGATGCTTAAAAACTTCAAAGATCATTCGGATATTGCTGCAAGTGCACTGTCACTTACAGCTCGGATGAGCGCGAATAGTGGTAAAAATGACCTCGCGTCAGATTGCTTCCCTCAATCAAAGTGATCGAGCTGTTATCGAAGCTCAGTCCGAGGTTCGTTATCTGATGGGCGAAGCCTTAGCAAAGGGTGCGTTTGAGGGCGAAATCTTTAGTCTCGCTAGTAAGAATCCGCTTGGCGATCTCAATAAAGCTTATAGCAAGTACGAACAGATTCGACTGACCTATGATAGTGCTTGTTCCAATGCCAGTGCTAGCTGGTGCGGCCCTGCTCTTTATAAATCAGGCCGTGTAGGCGATCAGTTCGTGAAGAACATGGAACCACTCGATATTTCTCGAACCCTAGATCAAGCCGAAGTAAATGCTTTCTTGGCGAGAAAAAAACAGATATTCGAAACCGTTCAGGGTCGTGTCTTAGCAGCTGACGAACGGGCAGTACAGCAGGCAAAAGCCGGTGCCACGAATCCCGAATGGACCGGTCCTATCATGTGGCAGAGCGAATCCGACTGGCAACCCGCGCGTGTCTCTGGTGAAACCGGCAACGGTTATATTCAGTGGCATGCAGCAACAACCGGACACTAAGGAGCATATCTTATGAAATCTAACTTAAATAAACTAACAACAGCAGGCTTCATCTTAGTAGTTACCAGTTGCGTCACCCCAAAAGGTCCCCCGAATAAATCTATCGGCTCAGCAGTTGTTCCACCTAAAATTAGTGGTGATATCGTTATTCTTCAACCTTTTGCGAAGACGCCGGTCTTAAGTGACAAATCGCAAGCCTACTGGATCAATGTCCGGTCGACGCCTGGAAGTGAACTGGCAAAGATGCAAGGTCTCCTTGCAACTGGTGAATGGCAAACGGCAACCGATACGGCCAGAGCATATTTGGTAAAACATCCTGGTAATCCAGAGGCAATGATGGGACTGGCCTGCGGTTACGCTCTTGGTCGTCGCTACGAGCTTGCGGGTTACTATGCGAATCAAGTTCTTAAAATGCAGCCACAGAACTCTGACGCCATGAATATTATCGGTCTCCGAGTCATGATGGCGACCGGCAATAGAAGAGCTGACTATCAGGACGCCATTTCCTGGTTTCAGAAATCAAACGATGCTGATCCAACACAGATTGCAGCGAGTTTGAACATGGGTCATTTAATGCTTGAATTAGGCGATAGCAACGGCTCGATGGGTGCATTTAAGATTGCCAGTGAACGCTGTGACGAATGCGAGCGAGCTCTGCTCGGACATGGCATTGCAGCTAGTAGAGCTGGCCAAGGTGAAGTCGCAAAAGCTTCGTTTGAACGCGCACTGGAAAAAGATCAAACTTGTGCCGAAGCCAAGTACCACCTTGCAATGACGTACCGCAATAATTTTAATGACCGCAGAAAAGCTGCAGCCCTTCTTCAAGATATTGTCAGTGACGCAGATGGCCGCTTTGCTAACGAAGGACCTGCAAAACGCCAAGCTAATATTGCTCTGCGTCGGTTGAAAGCAAATGATCGCACTGGTGGCGATATGAAGTACGCAACACAGAATGTTCGTCCTAGTAATAAAGGCCAGGATCCTGAAATCGTACCAGTAGCAGATAGCCCTGAAGACAACGAGTAGTTTTAAAAATATATTGCAAAACCTGTAGTAAGACCAGTCGTCGTAGAAGTACGGCCACTGGTTTTTCGATAGTCATAAACAAGTTTTATGTCAATTGAAAGTAGATCAGATAAGAACACACCTAACCCGGGCCCAAGCTTTAAGCCAAAAACAGTTCCTGACCCTTCTTGTGAATCTGCCCGACCGAGATAAGGTGTCGTATAAAGATAAAATCCGACGCCCTTTGATTCAGGTCCTTTGAACCAATATTTAAGGGGTCCACCTAAGATCATTGTCAGAGTACTAGTGCTATCAGAGCTATAGGAATCATAGGTGAGTTCA
>CAZUYQ010000137.1:397-1565 GCA_964624705.1 uncultured Polynucleobacter sp. | reverse complement strand
CGCAGATATGAAAGATTTAAAACCAGATGTGTTGACTTCACTGCACCGTTATCATCCGAATCTGCTTGGGCAGTGAGATAGGAAAACCCAGATGCCAGTTCATTACTGCCTTTTGCTGACGCAGTTTGACCACCACAAATTGCGGCCAAGATCATCAATAGGCTATAGACAAAGTACAACGTAAGCCCCCCATAGACGCTTGTTCCATTATATCAGACATTCCACAGACCGTCATTCCGGCGCCTTTAGGCGGAAAAATCTGCATTTCTCAGAATCACTAGGCAATTTCTATACACAGGAAACCTTGTAAATGTAGTTTGATGTGACTCGGCACCACACTATACGCTATGATGGCTCGTCTTACACTACTGAGGGTTTTTTGAAATGAATGCACTTCGCACCGCCTCCATCATAAGTTTCGCGATGGCCATAGCAAAAGGCTCTGCCTTTGCTATGAGTGGCTCATTGGTCGTCCTCGCAAGCTTTCTTGATTCGTTTATGGACGCCATCTTATCCTGGATTAATTTTAAGATGTCGCACGCTGCACAAGAAACGGCAGACCGACAGCATCCATATGGGCACGGTGGCTTCGAGGTCATTGGCTCCATGCTGCAAGGGTTTCTGATCGCTGGTAGTGGCGGCCTCATCATTTTTCAAACTCTTGATCGACTTTTTTCTCCCGCTGGCAGTCAAAATCTTAAACTTCAGCAGATTCCTCTCGCACTCAGCATTATGATCGCATCGACGTTGGGCGGCGCCATCATTACGTTTATTCTTTCCAAAGCTCGCCGTAAGAATGCAGACGACAAAAAACGCAGTCTTAGCCTGGACGCCGATCACGCCCACTATACCGGTGATGCAATCCAAAACGCCATCGGCATCATTGGCATGGCCATCACGATCTACACTCAAAACGGCTCTGTCGATTCCATCGCTGGAATTTTGTCAGCCTGTATTTTATTGAAAACCGCCATTCCTCTTTTACGCAATAGTTTCGCAGATATTATGAATCAGGAGTTTGACCCACAACTTCAAGAGCAGGTCCAAAAAATTGTCCTTGGCTCAAAAATTCCGGAAGTGAAGGGCATGCATCGATTGCGGTCTCGCACACTAGGACCAAAACACTTTGTAGATTTTCATCTCAAACTCCCTAATGACAAAGTGTTTT
>CAZUYQ010000137.1:0-387 GCA_964624705.1 uncultured Polynucleobacter sp. | reverse complement strand
CCCATTGATCGATGCCCATGAGATCTCATATGAGATTGAGAGCCTCATTAAGCATGCACTTCCCAGTATCGATATTATGATTCATCTGGATCCTGAGTCGGAGCCAGATGATGATGAGCTTTAAGTTTACGCGCTCAGATTCAGTAATGAATCCCACGCGCCACAATAATTGCCCGGTCCAAATGTCCAGCAATGACAAACCGGCGATGCTCTAAAGGCTCGAAGTGTTTTCCCGCAACAACACCTTCAAAATGAGCTTCTTCAGATAGCAACACCGTCGGACAGCCCAACCAGGACTCCGCCGGTGTACGAAATTGATAATAACTAAGTTTATCTGGATCAAGCGTTTCGATGACTGGTTGCCCCGGTAAATTTGCTGCCGACTGA
>CAZUYQ010000136.1:1297-13060 GCA_964624705.1 uncultured Polynucleobacter sp. | reverse complement strand
CCCAGAATATATATGTGGAGGTATTGCGCCGGGACTTACTGCAACGTCACCTAAGCAAACATTTGAAAATCTTGCTGACGCATCGCACACGCTGCTGAGTGGCATGGTCGATATTGCCGCAGCACGTAATATTTGGCTTATCGGCGGAACATTGATCGAGCGCAAAGAGTATCAATTCTTTAACAGCGCACCGATCATCGCACCGGATGGCAGACACTGGCTTCAACGTAAAATTCACCTCACACCCTGGGAACGTCAGTCCGATCTTCTGACCGCTGGGGAAGAAATTTTTGTGATTCAGACACCGTTCGCAAAGATTGCAACTGTCATTTGCTATGACATTGAATTCCCAGATCTTGCACGCGCGGCTTGTGAGGCTGGGGCTGACATCCTCTTTAACCCGAGCTGCACTGATAATCGCCATGGATTTTGGCGTGTTCGTTATAGCGCCCATGCGCGCTGCATCGAGAATCAAGTATTTACAATCAATGCCGCGACTGTCGGCTGGTTTTCAGAAACCACTTGGCTTGCAAGTAATCATGGCCAGGCAGCTATTTTAAGCCCCTGCGATGTCGCCTTTGCCCGCGATGGGATTATTGCTCAATGTGAAATGAATATTCCTAACCAGATTATTTGCGCCGATCTACGTATGAATGCTCTACGGCAGGCAAGATCTGGTGGAGCAGTTACTCCAAGACAAGATCGAAGACAGGATTTTAAAGTTGTTACAGCATAGAAATGCTTGCTGTCGGCCAAGATAGTTGGCTTCCAAAACGCACAAAAGCAGCTGAGGTCCGTAAGCCAAGTCGCTCAAGACCGACGGAAAATACTGGATCGTCAAGAAGCTTTCTTAAACTTTCATTTACAAGCGCAGCAAGCCCTGATCTATAAGTTCCAATTCGGTACTTAAGAGTTGATCCTCTTTCATTTTTTTGCATGTAGTAATTTTCCTCTATTCTTTATTGAATGCCAGACACTTACAATCATGCCACTGGTATCGTAGAAAATCCCGATTTTAGGATTTTCACGACCTTACCGAACCTCTTGAAATGAAAAAGATATTTCGCGCTAGTCAAAAAAAAGATGTCCTAGGACGTCAAGTAAGCGGCAGAAAGATGCATATCTATGGTCTGCCCTACAACGGTGCAAGTGGGACATTTTTCCCCAAGCAAGACCGAGATGCTATCGATCTGATGCTTGCAGCGGCGGATCACTATTTTCCAGAAATTCATGTTACATCCACTCTTCAAAATGGCCACATGCTCAATCTTTATGTTGAAAATGCTGAACTCTATCACCTTTACACCGGCAATACAGATCCCGAGATCGAATTTAATACGGAGAATTTAAAGTCCGACTATACCGAAGAAGAAGAAGAACATGGCAGAAGGATGAAAGAGCAATATCTCAACGAACCACTTGATGCTGCGGATATCGCCGCTGTGAATTGGCTCTTTCGGAAATTCGCTAAATAGACTACGCGAACGCGTACCCTTGTATTCCTGGCAAGTTTCTGTAATTATTAGTTTAAACTAACCAAGTAGTTTTCTACTCAAGCTCCTTAAATTAAAACCGATACAGCCGCTACGTGCAGTAACGGTTTATATTTTTAAGGAGTTCATACAAATGGGTACCACAGCAAGAACAACGACCCTACTCCTTATATGCACCTTCTCCTGTTCCTGCGCGAGGCCTGAGGATTCCGATCATCGCCAGCTCTCTGAAGGTTCAAAATCTTCTACCGCCTCAGATTCGTTAGCGGCGCAGAATGCCCTAAATCTTGGTACTATTCCGATCACGCGCCCTATTCCACTGCCAGCAAATACATTTTCGTTTATCGGTAATGTCGATCCGATCGTCGAACCAAGCTCCGGTTCCGATAAAGTTTTGATGCTGAACAAGTCATTTGGGAAAACCTACTATGGACTCAATATCGACGACATGGGCGTTTCAAAAGATAAGAAAATAAAGAACCTTACCAACAGCGGTATTGGTATCGATTTCAATTCCGCGAGAGCGCGCATCACTATCCCTTCCGGCACTCCCATTCTCGATGAAAGCGGTCAACCTACCATTCTGAATTCCTTATTACGTAAACGTGTGAATGTTCGAGCATTTAAATACGAACTAACGAAAGAAATCTACACTTTGAAGGACCCGATTTTTCTCATTACGGCAAGCCAGATTCAAATTCTACCTGACGTCGACACCGGAAGCTGCCTATGGAACACCTCTAATTTCGCTTCGGTCAGCGGTGGCTGTAAAGATCTTCAAACAAATAATGTCTGGAACACAACCCAACTCGATTTTTTCTATAATCAAACATGTAACCTTTTGAACAATGCAAAAATCGGCGGTCTTACAAACTGGGATCTTCCATCAGTCGACGAGCTAAAACAAATTTCCGGTCTCAATGCCGGAGTCTCTCACTTTAATCCCTGGTCACGTTACGGTGCGCCTCCAGGCTCGATGGAAAGTAATCTCACACCTGGACTAGGATCCATTGGAATCTCTGCGAAATTACCGGCATCGCTAGTAACTTATATTCCTGCTGATATTCTCGAAACCGAAAAAATCATAATGCCAAACTTCAATGCCCCTTACTGGAGTCGGGAAGGGAAAATCATTGATCTCTATTCTGGGACAATCGTTAATAAACCAATAGAAAAACTCTGTGGCCCGCTTCAATGTGATCATCGCTATTCAGATCGTGCAACGGCATTATGTATTAGCCGTCCAGGCGGTGTAGTTCCAGCTGCTGTTATCGGTTCTGGTCCTGCTTCAACGGCAACAAGCACTCCTGCTCCTAATACTCCACCTGCGGTAAAACTCTGTAAGCTCGATGATGGGGTTTTCCAATCTGTACCAGAAAATGGCGGTTGCGAACACATACCATCGCAAACGGCTTGGTCTAAGGCATTTTCGGATACATTTAACTATGAAGATGCATTGAGCAAATGCGAAAGCCTCAGTGAGAATACATTTTCAGATTGGGCTCTTCCTGATCAAGTCCAATTCACAAATGTCGCCGGAGCAGCTAAGGCCGGTTCTCATTTCAATTTCTCGACAGCAGATCGTAATTTCTGGGTAAAACAAGCAAGCATTACCAAAAACAATGGCCTGACGATCGATCTTGGCAGCGGCGCAACGGACTCAATAAAAGTCAGTAAGAAAGCGTCTGTTGTATGCGTGCGTAAAGCTACATTGGTCATTGCTGCCGCAACCCCAACTCCAACAACGCTACCTGGAACCTATAATCCAAATAACTTCAGAAGGGTGCCTCCTCTGTATTTAGTCAATTCAAAGGTCACGACACCAGTAGGATTTAATCTTGCAGACATGGCTGCTGAGTTCGAGGGTCAAGACGTAATAGTCACTGGCCAAATTGTCTTTCAAGAGGGTCTTCCGAAACTCGTCGGGCATATTCAATACAAAGCATACTATGATAGCAGAGTGACTTACCCGATAGGTGTCGACGCTCAGTTTATGGTTTGGTCCTTAGCTAACGGCAGCAAAGCCCGCGTAGTCCGCGACTCTTCTGTTTCACTTGAAGCACCTGTCGATGCCTCACAAATAACAAGTCTAAGCGGTGCAGCAATCACCGATATACAGCAGCTAGCAAATAAAAAAGTTCAAGTGCGAACACGAATTTCGCGCACCGATTTTAATGAGAATACTGGCACACTAAGAGCGCTTAAGATCAAGCAAGTGCCGGTTGCAACTGGTGAATGCAGCTATGAATCAGATCGATTCCAAACTGTCGCCGAGGGTTGTCTCGTGGACGGCAAACGCGTCTTCTGGACAGGCCTAAACTTCGCATCGACTTCGCGTATTGACGGCACCGCTCCTTATTTTTATCCTAAGGATCAACCGATTACTAATGCACCATCTCAAAGTACGGATGTGCTCTGTACAGGACTCGGTGTGGGTGCGGGCGCCACTATTTGTGGTGACAATGTCGCGACATACAACGTCGCACTGGTAACAAAACAGTTAAATTCTGGCTTCGATATACCTGATGTTAATGACTGGATTAGCTATCTTAACTCGATTCAGGGTAATGCCGACCATCTGTTCCAAGTGCCGCTTTCGGCGAAAGAGTTTCAAACGACCGCAGAGAAAAATATCTGGCTAAGAGACAGCAAAAGCATTGTAGCGCAAGATGGTGGGGGTAGCATTTTCGCAACAAAAGCAACCGTCAATCCAAAAATATTAGCAGGTAGTTGGACAACCTTACTTGGCCAATTTAATACTTCCGACCTCCAAACCTATGGCTACCCAAAAACCACAGGTGTGAGCATGCGACTTTATGAAAGTAAGCCGGTTAAAAATGTAACGGTGAAAAGTTACTTTTACATCCGTGACCGAGCAGCAGGTTTTCCAGCCGGCGTGAATCCTGATGCCTTCCGCTCTTTTGGATTATTTGCTAGATATCGCGGACCGGCGAACGGCTCGACTAATGCTGACAGCAATATGTATGCGGCCCATGTGGAATACAATGGAACGTTTACTGCCACCATTTGGCGCAACGTCAACGGCGTTTTAACAAAAATTGCAAGCGCTCCCATGTCAAATCCCCTGCAGACCTATTCGTCCATTTTTAAGTTTTCAGGTTTAACGACCTCTGAGCCTACCGCTGGCGGCCTATTAACATTTAGCGTGATTGATAATCAACTGGTACTCAAGTACACAGATCAAAATACCTTTACCGAACGTACGATTTTGACCACAACGGATAATAGTATTTCAGAGGCAGGTCTTACAGGAGTACGCATGATCATCGCCGAAGATCCATATCCAAGCTTCTATGTTAGAAGTGCATCATATGGATCATTCTCAGCTATCTCAGGCGACTAAAGATTTGAAACGGGGAAATATAAAAAGGCTGATGCTCTTTCGTCGACGGCAGAGTATCTTAACGGTGATTCCAACCTATGTGTTGGTATCTTATAGCCAACCAAACGTTTTGCAGAAATAAAATCCCAGAATTGGATCAGTAAAGTTAGTGGTTGGTCCGTTGCCGTCACGTCTACTTTTGTCGCCGTATAAAAAAATCGCTCGCGGATATCCGTATGAATGCCATAACACATATAGGCGGTGGTTGCTTCATCTTGATGTTGAACCAGCGCAATATTCATAAAGCCCTGCAGCGGATCGCGAACAAATGGCACACCATTTATCTCGATAGGTTTAGCATCAAACGTTGCTTGACCCGCTCGAGCGTTTAATTTGGATTCAGATGAGCCTCTTACCAGAGACGCCGAAAATTCTTTAGTAGTGACAATATCTTTAACTTTGCCAGAAAATCTGCCATTTTTCCCCTCGAAAGATCCGATATACATGACATCGTTGATGCGAAATGGCAAAACAATCTGCATCACCCCGTCCACAAATTTAACAACCAAACCGAGATTATAATTCAGTGGCTGTTTGGCTTCCGGTGAATAAACTACCAACGACGGAGCGCAGGCTCCTGGTATTGATAACTGCAATTCATGTGTCGACCGGGAACTGATGGCTTCGTCAAAAGTTAGTTCCCAAGCGCCATTGAGAACCTCCGCAGGTACATTTTCCAATATCGTCGAATCCACATCAAAAAGCAGATCACTACGCGTGGCGTCAAGAGCATTGGCCTGTGTCCATACGGGTGCGCCAGCCTGTTCTGAATATGAAATCTGCCCCGAGGCTTGAACCTGCATGCTGTGCAAGCCAAGACCGACTATAATTACTTTATACATTACAAATCTCATCGCGTAGCTCCTGCCCATGATAGAACTTAAGATCACCTAGTCAGCCAATGCCAATTCTGCCAGTTTTCGCGTATGTTGGCGAATGTCTTTCGGCCAAGATTTTATATTCTTTTCAAAACTGCCACGATCTCTCGCATATAGTGCACGCAACGCTTCTTCAAAAGAGGGTAAATTACCCGCCATCGCTGTCATAAATTTATGTGTCGCTTCCTGGGAACCACGGATGAGGTCCTTCGCAAGATTTTTCTTTTTTGCTTCCTCCACAAGTTTACGCAATGTCACTGACGCTCCGCCTGGTTGAGTGGTCAACCAATCCCAGTGTCGCGGTAAAAGCGTAACTTCCCTGGAAACAACGCCTAATTTAGGTCTACCTGGACCAGCTTTCTTTTCGCCATCCACTTCCTCCAAAGGATGAGCCGCATCAATACGCCTTAGCACAGCTTCAAGTGATCCGCGAAGGTCGATCTCGATCTGCTGACTGGTGACATCATCAAAAATAAGGATCGTTGATTTTCGATCTTCCTGAAGCGACTCCTTAACTTTTGCTGCCACCTCACGCAAGGAACCGCTGGCTATCTTATGAGTATCAGCAAATGCCGTTATAGTTTTGTGTTTAAGATCAAATGTCGTGTTCATACTTAACTCTGTTTCCTGGTCATCACCATACGGTTAATAAAATACATCATTACGAGAGATAGAAAAGCCGTCGCCACTAAAATATATCCCAGCGTGGGAAAGTGTTCGATATAACCGTCATCACGTTGAACGACAATTAAACCCGCAACAACTGAGGCCAACCCGCCTGCAACTTGTTGAATCGACGAGCCTACCGACATAAACGATCCGCGACTTGCAGGATCTGGAATTGCCGACATCAATGTCTGCGATGGAATCATCCTTGAAAAAATACCAACAAACATTAAAGAGTTTACCAGTATGACCAATGCCAATGGGGTAACGCCAAGATGGGTATAAATCACGACCATAATCATGCTAAAGAAACTACCGAAAGCAAAGACCGGTAAAGCACCAAAGCGATCACTGGCTCTTCCTACTAATGGCCCAATAAAAATGGAGGCAATTCCTGAGACAAGATAAATGACCGGCAAATTTTCAATATGAATTCCGAGATTATTTACCGTGTATGCACTACCAAATGGCATCAGCATAAATCCACCAATCGACAGCAAGGCGGTAGCTGCAAATGCGAAAAGATACTTAGATGTGGATATCGTAGTTATTAAATGATGGATCGCATTACGGTCCGGATGTAATTTGAGATGAGCATCAATGGGTTTAAGGTATAAAACGATCATGATCCCCACGATCACACTTACACCAACAATCATAAAAAACGGCGCTCGCCAGCCAAGATGATTCGAAAGATAAAGCCCTAGTGGCAAACCAAGAATCTGGCTGGCGGCAAAGGCCGTCTGAATAAAGCCCATCACTCGCCCCCGCATCGACATCGGGAACAAATCGGTCATAATAGCGAAAACGATCGAGCCAATCACTCCGCCAAATAAACCCGTCACAACCCTCGCAAACAATAGGAACTGATAACTTGCTGCGACCCCGCATAGCACTGTGCCAAGAATAAAACCGGAATAGAAAAATAATAAAAGCTTCTTCCGATCATATTTATCGGCAAACCCCGCCGCAAAAAATCCCGCCGCGCCTGCGCTAAATGCATAGACAGAGACAACTAGCCCGAACTGTGAAGTCGATATGGATAACGCCGGCATCAGCATCGCCCCGAGCGGCGATATGATCATAAAATCCAAAATAATCGTAAACTGCAGAAATGCCAGTACGGCGATGACGAATTTTTGATACCCACTAAACGGTTCCACGATTTTAACTTCATTTTCTTTAACTTTGGACATTCATCCCCCTTCACATTGGAGCTTAATATTACCCGGGTTTAATTCGATTGTCAATATACCCGGGTAATATTATGCACCATTACCTAGAATCTGCACTCGCGACGACAAAACAAAAAAGCCCCCATTCTTTCGAATGGAGGCTTTTTTTCTTTTCGCTTTAGACGTTCGTTACGAAACGGCTTTTATGAGTTGACATAAACCCCGAATTCAGAGAACTCACCTCAGAAACATCGATATCGTACCCACGTTTCTTATTGGTTTTTACCCGGCCGGCAACGCGAGTAGTGCCAAGCTGACTAACGTTCGAAACAGCATCCCAATCCGAACTCACCTTACCGTTATCCCATTCGTCTTGAAGGCTCGCGCTAAGTCTATTC
Source organism: uncultured Polynucleobacter sp. (assembly GCA_964624705.1). Classification (GTDB taxonomy): domain Bacteria; phylum Bdellovibrionota_B; class Oligoflexia; order Oligoflexales; family RGVZ01; genus CAMDKS01. Next base: position 5,047 of record CAZUYQ010000136.1, on the reverse strand, counting down.
AAACGACGACGGCTCATGGCCCTTGCAAAACTAAAGGGTAACACCAGCATCAAAAGCCCAGCTAATGCCATCCCACCAACTCGCAGTTCACGAGCATAACGCTTAGGAGCAACACCCTGAACATCAATCGAAGTCATTGCTTTCCACGCAGCATCATAAGTTTCAGTAGTTGAAAAACGGCTTGCAAGATCATTATAGGTCAAAAGATATTGTTTTGATTCACCACTAACAAGAACATGCATCTGCATCATCGTGAATCCATTACTAGTATGCTGAGTAAAGAATACTAGACCATCATTTTCACCTTTAAAATTAAAGAACTTCTGACTTGTAAACTGCAGATCACGCATCGAACCTTGTTTTGCAGCCATTTTCAAAAAATCTTCTTTAAACATCCTTGCCCGTTCTTCATCAATCGGGGCAGCTTCATTGATCGTCATAACTGTGATGTTTCTAGCAAAAATAGGCTGAGTATAATCTTTTTGCGCGTCAGCAACGGGGACAAGAACTTCTTTCATCACCAATGCCATACCTGAACTCTTTGGCTCAACCATCCAACCTTTAATAGGAGTGATTGATGCGCGGTCTTGATCAAATTTCAATAGCGAGCCATCACTTATAAAAGAACTCGGGATCGCTTCAGCACTTGCAGGTGCGGCGACCGGAGCTTCTTCAGATAAGGCGATGGGGGCAAAGGAGATCAATCCAGACATGCCAAGAAAGGCGCTTCCAAGTCTCAAAAACAGCTTTTTTGAACTCTTCATTTTCATACAACAACTCCAACAACAAAGGGGACAACAGCTCAACCAGTATAGAAATCAAGACCCATCCATAAGTCTTATATAATCTATATAACATGTTTTTATAAAAGTCAACCTATTTTAATAAAATCATATAAACATTGACAGGTCGCAAGGGTATAGGTTTACTTAAAAGGAAGCGATACCGCCCTTTTAGGAGCCATCAGCATGTCACAACCTACTATAATTATTGAAGGCTTAGGCCCAGCGCCCGTTCAAAATATCTACTGTATCGGTCGGAACTATGCAGATCACGCGAAAGAGCTGCAAAACCCCGTTCCTGTAGGCGAACCCGTTGTTTTTCTTAAAACTTCTTCTTCTCTGCGCCCACTAGATGCTGGCCCACTGGCGTTTTCCGGGGATACCTTTCATCATGAAGCGGAATTGGTCCTAAGGATCGGTCAGCACGTGACTTTAGGACACAAAGTCGGCTGGGAGGTTGTAGAGGCCGTGGCCTTAGGTTTAGATCTCACCCGCCGAGAGATCCAAACTCAGCTTAAAACCAAGGGGCTCCCGTGGACGACTGCTAAGAGTTTTGCTGGCTCCGCATTAGTAGGCCCCTTTATAAGAACCACCGATCTAGAGGGTCGCACTGATTTCGAGTTTTCATTGACTGTGAATGACAAACTCACACAATCTGGTGATACCAAACACATGTTATTTAACGTTCCGACGATTCTAACTTGGCTGGCGTCTTTTAACGTTCTGCTTCCTGGTGATTTAATCTTCACCGGCACGCCTGCAGGCGTAGGCCCTATCCACAAAGGTGATCGTTTTACATTAGAATTAAAAACGCCGCACCATACCTGGCACGGCGTTTTATAGAATGACTGTTAAACTTATTTAGCCAGAGCTGCAGCACCAAAAAGTGATTTCAAATCCTGGTCATTAAACGTTAGACCAACACCCGCGAAACCAACTGGTCCCTTTTCCTTTTTGTAGGTGATCGGGTTACGAGTCCGAGTAATATCGTCGACCCCGAGCATCGCATAAACGTGATTGAAAAACAGAATACTCGCATAACTTTTGATGCGCGCAACACGACGCCACTCGTTATCATATGTTTTCCAATCGAATGCTTCCAAACTCAACTTTAAACGATCTTTAAAGAAGTGAAGATCGCCCCCGACCCCACCCGTGCTTTCAAACAAACCAATACGGGCTGTGACGAAATACCATCGTTTCGCCATCTGTAAGTTAAAGCGAAGCGCTTTCTTCTCAACCACACGTTCGCGAGTCTTTGCCGATGCTGGATGGTCCGAATCAGCTGGTTGCTGATCAATGGGCTCCACAGTGGTATCAGTGATCGACTCGTAGGTATCAGTCATACCTAACAAGTAGTAGCGATCTGGCCTTGTCTGGAATTTAATATTGAAATAATTTTGCCCGGTGCGATCTTGGCGAAACTCGCCATGACCGTCGACAATAATTTCAGTCTTGTTCGCAGCACCAAGTGCTTCGCGAATATCCTTCACTGCACCTTCGATTTCATTGAGGGTGGAATCATCGTTGACAAGGCGACCAATTGTTCCCTCGCCTTTCTCGATCTTCTCACTAATGAGGCGAATATTCTTAGTTGCACCTTTGACTTCTACCATCGAATCATCAAAAGAAGCGATAATTCGGTTCAGTTTTTCTTTATTCTGATCATCCAAAACTTCATTCAAATTCGAACTAAACTTACGAAGATTGCCGAGAGTCTTATCAAGATTCAATACGATATTTTTGACCTCTTCAGGATGATCGCCTACCGCACCACGAATGGATTGGCCGGTCTTACGCAAGTCTGCGGTTAACGTTTCGATATTGTCTAAAATATTTTTAAGCGAGGTTTCACCTTCTGAAGATCCCATGACGTTAGCGAGGGTTCCCGTGACTTTCTTCACATCTTTACCGATTGATCCGACGAGCTGCATTATGCCAGCCATATCCATTTGGTCTTCACTTTTTGGGATCATCTCTTTTTCAGCAATATACTGACCGGTGTCAGCGACCCGGACGATTTCAAGATACACATCGCCCAAAAGACCACGCGTACGCACTTCAATATGGGAACCCCTTGGAATTTTCACGTTGCCATCGACCTCAAGCACAATTTTTGTGGAGTTAACTTCAAGCTCAACAGCTTTAACTTTACCAACTGTAACACCGTTGGTTTTAACATGTGTTTTAGGAATGATACCTGCAGCATCGTTTAAGATCGTGTAATACTGTTTACGATCCGAATCTTTAAGCATGTTTGGATTTAAAACAAAGAGCATATATCCCAACGTGACAAATGCCACGATCGTGAATACGCCAACTTTGAATTCCGTTCCCATTTGCTTCCACATGCAGCCTTCTCCTCGATACTGACCCAACCTCTATCGGCAGGTTATTTTTCCTCTTGAATTCAGTAACTTGTATCTAATTCAACACAGGTATTTTTTGCCTATTATAAAAATTCCATGGGACCTTCGACCTTACCGCTAAAGAACTGCCTGACTACGGCATCCTTAGAGGTTTTAAAGTCATCTGGAGTGCCAGCTAGCGCGACTTTGCCCTTATACAAAAAAACTAAATATTCTGCTGTCGCCATAGCAGCTTTGAGGTCATGAGAAATGACCACCGAGGTGATGCCTTTCACTTCTTTATTCACTTGCACAATAAGCTCATCAATCATTTCCGACACCAGTGGATCCATCCCAGTCGTCGGTTCATCGTAGAGAATAATTTTGGGTTTTGCGACCAGGGCTCGAGCCAAACCAACGCGTTTTTTTTCTCCCGTTGATAATTCGGTGGGAAACTTATGTTGGATATTGGGCAAACCAACTTGCGTCAGAACTTCTTCAACTCGTTCCAACATTTCTGGCAGCGGCATTTGGGTATGTTCCTTTAGCGGGAAAATAACATTTTCGCCTACGGTCAGTGAATCAAAGAGCGCCGCCTGCTGAAAAAGCATGCCGAACTT
>CAZUYQ010000136.1:0-1287 GCA_964624705.1 uncultured Polynucleobacter sp. | reverse complement strand
CGTGCGTAAATCCAGTGATGTCCTCACCATCCACGACAATGCGACCCTGGTCAGGTGTTAAAAGCCCCATAATATGCTTAATAGTAACCGATTTGCCTTCGCCAGACTTACCGACAATAAACGTGATCTTTCCCGTAGGAATATCTAGATCAAGATCGTCTAAAACGGTCCTTGAGCCAAATCGTTTCGTTATGCGTTCAAAGCGAATCACTATTAGAGCCTCAACTGAATATAAGTAATAAGGACGTCACAGTACAAAACGGCAAGTAGAGACATCACAACCGACGTCGTTGTCGCTGTACCAACACCTTTTGCCCCACCACTCGCATCTAAACCATAACGACAAGATAGTGTTCCAATAATGATAGAAAATATAAAACTCTTCTCGATGCCTTTAAAGATATCCTGCGGTTCGACAAGCCAGCGAATACGATCCACAAAAACGCCAACATCGACATCAAAAATAAGGACACCGGTAACATATGCCCCGATAACGCCAACGAATATAAATATCGCGCACAGCAGTGGAATAATCATCATGGCAGCGAGGACTCGAGGAACCACAAGATAATGAATCGGATCCACAGCCATCGCTTCCATCGCATCAACTTGTTCATTCACCCGCATCGTTGCAATCTCAGCAGTCATCGCTGATCCCGCACGGCCAGTTAATAAGAATGCCGTCATGAGTGGTGCCATCTCGCGCGTCAAAGCCTTACCAGTCGCCGCACCCATAATACTTTCAGCGCGGAATATTTCGAAAATCCCGCCAATTTGCAGACCAAATACGGCTCCTGTAAAAAAACCGGTCATAATAATAATGCCAAGCGATTGATTGCCGATAAATTCCAGATGTTGAAAAATCAATTCCCAGCGCACTGGTTTCTTTACCGCTTGGCGGCAAATTGCCCCTAAATACGCGACAAATGCACCAACCCAAGATATGTGGGTTTGCACAAAGCTCCCCAAATATTGGATCGCTCGCGATGGAAGTTTCAATGTTGTTGCTAGAGCTGTCATGCGAACTTTCGAAGTTCATTTAAAATTAAAAAATTACATATCGCCACCTTCTCTATTCTAAAGGCTTATGGGAACGAATTCACCGGGCATAAGTTGCCGACTCAAAATAATCCGTCATCTTGAACGCCCATAAGATCGAAGGATCTGCGATTCGGAAAAGAAACATCCACGGAGTTTCAAAATTAAATAGGCAGCGCAGTTCAAATTAGAGGCGCATTTTCCGGTGCACCCGGCGAGGAATTTGTGAGGCAGGATGCCGAACACTTA
>CAZUYQ010000135.1:7373-13105 GCA_964624705.1 uncultured Polynucleobacter sp. | reverse complement strand
GAAGGTACCCAAGACCTAAATCGAAAATCACGCGCGCCGGTCCGCCCGCGCCGCGCGCCAAACTCTATGAAGAAAAATAAGCCGACCACCTGGAGAACCAAACACATGCAAACCGAGTTCGAGACAAAAGACGCCGCTACCAAATTCAAAGATCAATTACTCAAAGGCAAACTCACCGTCCCGCAATCCATACGCATGTTTGAACAACCGGATACGAAACACTATTTCCTGACCTGGGAAGAAAACTATTGAAATGCTAATATAACGCTATGACACGCTCACCGAATCTTGATCCGCGCCAAGCGCTTTGCTGGGAAAGTTATATCAATCCAACATCGCCAACCTTTGCGGATGCTAAAAACTCCGCTATTGCCGCAGGATATACAGCTTCACATGCAGAAGATATTAAAAAGCTCGCCTGGTTCAAAAGCGCAGAACGCCGGGTTCGTTTGCGCGATAAGGGTGAAACCGTCCTAGAGGATATGCTGGATATGCCTGTGGTTGTCGAAAAACGGGCTTCTGCGGCCTCTGACGTGATGATTATGGTAACTGACCCATCTTTGGTCAAAATAAAGCAGGACACGGCAAAATTTGCCGTTGAGCGCCTCGGTAAAGAGGACTGGTCAACCCGCCAAGAACACTCAGGGCCAAATGGCAAAGATTTACCAACCCCTATTTTGGGCGCATTAGTCGAACCTCCTAAATGAAATTTCAGGTTACTACAGCCATTAAAAAGATATTGGCGTTGTATAAACGCATCCGAATTGTTCAAGGCGGCACGTCTGCCAGTAAAACAATCTCGATTCTTCTTTTCCTGATACACCTTTCGCAGTCTGATAAAGAAGCAAAATTGACGAGCGTCGTCGCAGAATCAATACCCCACCTGAAACGTGGCGCTTGCCGCGATTTTGAGAACATCATGAAGGCGCAGGGCTATTGGAAAGATGATTGCTGGAATGCAACCGATTTTATTTACACCTTCGAGACTGGCTCAAAGATTGAATTTTTCTCAAGCGATAATGGCGACAAGCTGCGTGGTGCGCGTCGTGATCGTTTGTTCATAAACGAAGCAAATAACGTACCTTTCGAGGCATTCCAACAACTCGAAGTGCGTACTAAAGAGTTTGTTTTCATTGACTTCAACCCAACGAATGAATTCTGGGTATTCACTGAGATCATACCCAACCGGACAGACTACGAATTGATCATTTTGACGTACCTGGACAATGAAGCACTTGATCCGCAGATCATTGCTTCAATCGAACAGCGCAAGGGATCAAGAAATTGGTGGACGGTGTACGGCGAAGGGAAGCTCGGCCAGTCTGAAACTCGTATCTTCAAAGATTGGGCCATTCTCGAAGACCTGCCGCATGAGGCCAAGCTAGATCGTCGCGGCTTAGACTTCGGATATACCAACGATCCATCCGCTTTGATTGATATTTACAAATATAATGGTGGATTTATTTTTGATGAAAGTCTATTTCAGAAGGGCATGAGCAATCGTCAGATAGCGGACAAGATCAAATTGCTTGATGAGCCGAATACCTTGGTGATTGCGGACAGCTCAGAGCCGAAGTCAATCGATGAACTCAAAATGTATGGGATCAACATCATCGGTGCGACGAAAGGGCCGGGATCAATCAACCAAGGCATCCAATTTATACAGGATCAGCGCATTTGGGTAACAAAACGCTCGGTCAACATCATAAAAGAATACAGAAATTACATTTGGTTGACGGATCGCGATGGAAAAATCACAAATACCGCAGAGGATGGGTTCAACCACACCATGGATGCAATCAGATATGGCCTCTCAGCATACAAACCGCACACGATTCTAGAAGATTTAGTGGATGATGAACCAGAATTACTGTATCCTTCGATTGGCCTGTAGCTTTTTCACGTTAATTTATTTATGAATCAAGATTTAATCGGTAAAATTGTTGCGCAAGCTCTCCAAGAGGTTCAGTTTGCGCGTACGTTCAAACAAGGCAAGGTGGGAAACTGGGGTTTGAACGAATTGATGTATTACAACCGAGCGATCAAGTCGGTTGATGCGCGTTCGTCGGTCCAGCTCGCCCGCATGCAAGAGTTTGTCCACACCTTACTCTCCAAGGTGGATAATCCTTTAGTGTTCAAATTGACCAAGCGAAAGAATGCGCAGACCGAGCGCGTCGCTTTGTTGAATGCGCTACGCGGGATTGACCAAAAACGCGATCATTGGGATTTGAAAGATATCGTCGGAAAGAAGCAAGCGTTTATCTATGGCCGATGTACAAACAACTACTATGCCGATTCAATCAATGGTCAATATCGTCCGCATTTAAGCAACGTTGATGCGTATGACTTCTTGATTGATCCGGCATGCGGCGGCATTGACTATGAGGATGCAGCAAACCTTGGTGATTACGGGGTTATTTTGAACAAAAAGCAATTGAAAGACGGGATCAAAGAACGTGGATTTATCAAGTCTGCGGTCAACCAATTGATTGAAGGACCGGGCAATTTGAATGACATGACGCAAGAGCAAACCAATAAAATTGCTCGAACGAATGATCAGAACACGACAAGCCGCCGCAATGTGTCCATCTCAGGTGATCGATATCGCTTTTGGCGCTGGTACACAACCTACGAAGGCGTACGCTATTACCTGCTCATGACGAACTCAGGCGCATGTATTCGCTGCGAAATGACCGCCGATATTCTCCCCGTCTCCAATGACTTCCCACAAGGCGCTTGGCCATATTGGGGGTATGCCGCCTTTCCTGATCTCACGGAATTCTGGACACCGGGTTATTGCGACTATGCCCGCGAGATTTTCATGGCTCAAGATGTCAGTATCAACCAGATGCTCGACAATGCCGAAGCTATCAACAAGCCACAAAAGGTGGTGAATGTAACGGCTATCGAAAATTTGAGCGAGCTAAAATATCGTCGTGATGGTTTGATCAAGGTGAAGGGAGATATGGACGTAAATAAGGCATTCCAAACGGTTGCCGTACCGTCTATCAATACTCCGATACAAGTCTTTGAACTCTTGGAAACGATCCAAGAAAAAGCATCGGGCGTTTCGGCTCAAGCTAAAGGCGTCGAAGATACAGAGGGCAAAGTGGCTATTTACAAAGGAAACGAAGAAGCCGCAGCGGATCGCTTTGGTTTGTTCAACAAGTCATATTCATTCGGATATGAACGCTTTGCCAATTTGTATGTGGGCGGCGTGCAGGATCATTTGGTCAAGAAGATCGCCATTGAACTTGTCGGGCCTACTGGCGTGGAAGTCAAAGAAGTCAGTCGTCGCGATTTGTTCAAGAAGGGCGATGATTATGGCGTAATGACCGAAGCCTCGGATGCGCAGCTTCGTGCCTCCAAGAATGAAAAGGAAGCTAAAATGACTTTTCTTGTGGCTCAGGCAAACAACCCGAACGTCAACAAAAAAGAATCATTCCAGGTTCAGGCAGAGATCGCCGGGTTTACCCAAGAACAGATCGAACGCTTGCTTGATATCTCGGCCTTCGGCAACTCCAAGATCATTGCAGAATGTGATCGCGATATTGAATCATTGCTTGAAGGCGATGATATCCGGCCAAACTTCGCGGCAAATAACGCCTATCGTCAGAAGATGCTTGAATTCATGACAGACCATCGCGAAGACATGGATGCGAAGACATGGGCGAGATTTGAGGCTTACATGGACGCGATAGAAGACAACGTGACACGCAATGAAGCTAGATCACTCGAAGCCGAACAGACGGCCAATATGCGCGCTCAGCTCGCGCAGGCTCCACCTCCAGGCGCTTCAGCCCCGGAGAAAGTCCAACAGCTGCCAACACTGCCAAATCAACAAATTAATCCACAAATGATCTAAAAAAAACTATGATTACCTACAGCATTAAAAAGTCAGAAGTCGAAGGCGGTGAAGATATCATCGAAAAGGTGGGCGGAACATCCACGTTCTTAGCATCGGATGTAAACAAGAACTTGGCCGCAATCGCTAAACAAATCCAGGAATGCTTTGCTAAGATCGAACTTGAAAAGGCACGTTTGGCCAATATCGAAAGTTTTCATGGTGACATCTTGGAAATCCCGGAAGAAAAGCGTTGCGCGATTGCTTTGTATGAAAGCTGCCGCGGTTCAATCAAGCAATTTGGCGCAAGAATGAAAGAATTAGAGGATTTTTTGGCTGAATATACCGAAGAAAGCCAAGAAATCTTCAAGCAGACTGGTGTCGAAATCACAATCCCAACAGTCTTGAAGATTGCCCCTGGTCAAGCCGAAAAACAAGCCTAATATGGAAGAATCCCAAGAAAACAAACAAGAATCCGCTGAGGTGAAGTCTGTCAAAAAAGACTTGGGTGATTACATGGCGGTTGAAGGCTTGGCCCAAACCGAAGGCGGCAAGGTTTTGGTGAACAGCTTGGTGGATAGCATTTGCTCCAATGTGGAATCGATCCTATCGCTCGTGAAATCTCCAGAAATGGAACTTAGATATGCCGTTATGAAGCTCGCATCCAACCTGAACATGTACCGGATTTTGAAGCGCGCGCCAGAAAATGCTAGACTAGCGAAAGAGGAACTTTCAAAACTCTTGGAAGAGGATAAAAATTGATTCTCGCTTGGCTCGCCGACTACTCGGCGGGCTTGTGCGATACTCAAATATCGTTTTGCTCCTGGGCCGAGTTATCAACGCCCCGTCTAGTCTCGACGTGAAATTGATTTTGTATGCCTGAAAAGGAAAACATCGTCCCAGCTTCGGGATCTGAAGTCATTGAGCCTGCCGCATCCAATGCAGCCGAACCCGGTGATGAACCGAAGGCCGGAAAAGAGGAGACAATCGGCGAACTCATGAACCCAGTCGAGCCAGAACAAAAGGCTGAGACTGTACCGCTTTCCGCTCTTATCGAATTGAAGAAAACCGATAAAGAACAGAAACGCCAAATCAAAGAGTTACAAAAGAAAATCGAAGCCGGCGACGTGGAAACTGAAACCGCGACGGACATCGAGGCTCTCGTCGAAGAATTCCCCGACTTAGACCCGAAGTTTCTAAAGAAATTCGTGTCATTAGCTCGCGCAGAGGCAAAGAAAGAAGCCGAAAGTGAAATCACGAACAAGCTCAAGCCTATTCGTGAAAAAGAAACGGCTGATGCACTCAACGCACGCTTTGAAACTCATTACGCGAAAATTATTGAGGCGATGCCTGAATATGCAAAAATCGCGAATAAAGAGGTAATCAAAACGCTTTCCTTGTCGCCAAAAAATGCCAATAAAACATTTACTCAAATAATTGAGGAAAGCTACGGGCATCTTGTCACAGGAAAAAGAACTGTAGACGCAGGCTCCCCACGCGCCGGAAAAAACGACGACGCGGAGGTGGATACCGAGCGTGCAGCAAAAGACCCTGCGTATTTCAAAGAAGTTATGAGCAACCCAACGCTCAAGAAGAAATACAACGATTCGATGACTGATCGGCTCTACTCGCAACTATAATTGTGTCTCTCGCAGTCTATAAACCACAGTTTGATAACGCTTAACTGATAGGCGCTTACATCCGTGAGGGTGTATGAAAAACGGCTTTAACTCGGGGGAAGTCCAGACCGGATAATCCCGAACCAGCAGAGAAGATTACGAAAGGCTTCTCGGGCGTGTGTGACGGTCAGAGGTGAATAAATATAATCCTCGCTAATAAGCCGGCAGAAAAGACAATTTGCTTTTTGACAATATATTCTTTGTGCGTT
>CAZUYQ010000135.1:0-7273 GCA_964624705.1 uncultured Polynucleobacter sp. | reverse complement strand
GGCTCAAGTCTATAAAATCAAGTGCAAAAACTCGGAAGATTGATTTTTTCTTAAGCGACGATCAGGCTATCAGTATCATGACTAATGGATGTTATTACTGCGGAAACGCTGAATCCATTGGTATAGATCGAATTGATAGCTCTCGTGGGTACCTTGAGAGTAATTGTGTGGCCTGTTGTTCCATGTGCAACTATATGAAAAAGGATTTTTTACAAATTGATTTTATAAATCAATGCAAAAAAATTTCTTTACACGCTCAAAAATATATTGGAAGTGCAAAATCTGCGTGATATGACCTGACCACCATGGGGACATGGTGAAGTGGGAAATAGAAAGCCCACGATAACAATCCTGTATCAGGAAGTTTTCTTGAAGGTGTTGATGGCTAAGAACATTGCAAATTTCCGCTTTGAACCGGTGCTGAAATACGGCGCTTCTGTTCAGCGCGCCGCTTATTCGATCGATGGCGTGATCGTTCGCGACACTGTTCGCGGCTCCGCTTCCACGATCGATTCAATCACTGACACTAGTGAATTGTTGACGATTAACATCGAAAAAGAAGCAGCTTTTTACATCTCGGATGGTGAAGTCAAGCAAACTGGACCATTGAATCCTGGCGAAGTCATTGGCGGCAAAGTCGCTATGAAGGTCGCTATCAGCTTCGATGCTCTCTTGTTCGCCGAAGTCTTGAACGCAGCCTATACATTCGACACTGGTGACTTGACCACGCTTGTCTCGACCGGCACGCCTATCTCGGAATCAACGACCACCGTCCCACAAATGGTGTCCATGATGCCTGCTAAGCTCCGCCGCAATAACCAAGCCTTGACCAATCTTGCATTTGTCACGGACTCGTTCGGTGCTGGTCTCATGTCTCAATACTTGCTCGGCAAGAACATTGACCTCGCTGGCTCCGTCTTTAAGAACGGTTACACGGGTGACGTGTCCGGCGCTCAGGTGTATGTGTCTGAAAACTTGACCGGAACCGCTACGCTCAACATGGCAACTCAGCCAACTGACGGCGATACTGTTACGATCAATGGTGTCGTTTTCACCTTTAAGACGGTTCTTGGTGTTACCGCTGGCAACGTGTTGATTGGTGGCTCTGCTGACGCAGCCCGCGCCAACTTGACCGCACTTATCAATACTCCTGGAACGACAACCGCACAGGGTGTTGCTCTCTCGGCCGCAAATCAGGCCCTCTTGAAACCATCCGGCATCGCCATGGTTGCTACCAACAACAATACGACCGACAAAATGACGCTTGTCGCTGTCGGTTCTGGTGCTTTGACTGTTTCCGAGACCTTCACGGATGTAACCGACGCTTGGTCATTGAATGCAATCCACGCTTACTTTGGCCGCAAGGGCGCCATCGATGCCGTGATGCAAGACATGTCCGAAGTCGACATGCGCGAAACCTCGGATCGTCGTGGTACGAATGTGTTTAGCTCTTATCTCGCAGGTATCAAAACCTTCGCTGATGGTGCAAAACAATTCTTGAATGTTTCATTAGCCCGCTAAATATATTCTAATACCCACCTTGGCTATGTGCTGGGGTGGGTATTGGGATGAAGAGATGTATGTTACAAATATGACAACCACGGAAATCATTGAGCAATTCGAGACATACGTCGATGATACGACCGAATTGTCATCTACGCAGGAATTGGCACTTTTGAATAAAGTCTATCAAAAGATTCTTTCATTTAAGGCATGGCAAATTTTGAAAAAAGAAGCGACTGGCATGATGCTAACCACGACGACAATCGCTGTGCCTACGCGCTTCCGTGCCTTCGTCGTTAACCAGAACATGACGGATAACTCGCAGGCCGCGACGTTCAATTCACGCCCTGCTGGTATTTATATCAACGGGATCAAGTGGTTGCAGGTGATCAATTGGGACGATCGCCGCCAATATGCCAATCAAGACGGTTTCGCGTATTACGATGCAGCTAACAACACAATCACGACGACATACCCGCAACCTGCGGGCGCGACGTATTCTTTTGACTATATCGAAAAACAAGCTGATCTAACCGCTGGTCAATCGCCTATCATCCCTGACGAGTTTCAATGGTCGATTGTTCACGGTATGGCTGCCGAGGATATGATCATTCAATTGTTCGACAAGGCGCGTAGCTATGCTGACGAAAACAGACGCGCATATGCCTCCTACATAGCCGACATGTGCATGTGGGATGCGAACTTCTATTGCAATTAATATGGATTTTACCATTCCGGCTTTTGTCTCAGGGGTTCACAACCTCATCGATCCTGAGAATATCCCAAAAGACGCCGCACAAAATGCGGCTAATTTCATTACAAAAGACGGGCGTCAGGTTCTTATCCCTGGCCGTCAACTTTTGGGCGCCGCTGGTACGGTCGGCGGGTCGACTGGTATCAATAAATCCTACAAAGTCAATGGGGACACTCTCTTATTCCAAAAGCGTGGCACAAAGATTCAGTATTGGAATGGTTCGGCTTGGACAGACTGCATCACGGGCTTATCCGCCACGGATAACTACGTTTTTGCCAATTATTCGTCATTGGCCGGTGCTTTTACCATTATCAGTGGTCCAGGTGGTCTTTGGAAAGTGGTAAACGCAAATCCGGGAAGCCCGATTGATTGCTACGATTCAACCAAGAACTTCAAGGGATATCTTTTGATTGATCGTGGTCGCTCGATTCTATGGAATCGGGATAAAGACAAGACTGGTCTGTATGGCTCATACATTGATCGCCAAAATTCGACTGTTTACACGGCGGTCACTGCGGAAGCTATCGGGGTCTCTGGTTCAACCGTGTACTCTGGCACGCTCGCCTTTAAGGCCGGTTCTTCCTATCGCAATTGCTTTGGCGTTTCTTTTGTTGGTAATACTGGCGCGGGCCTTGAGACATTTACCGATAACTATGACGGTACGTTGACCTCAGATAAGGGCGGTTCTGGCACGATCAACTACGCTACAGGCGCATATAGCATCACATTCAATGCGGTCACGACGGGTGCGGTGACTTCGGATTATTCCTATGAGAATTCGACGACCCACTCAATCTTAGACTTCACACACTCGGCGACACGCTTGGCCGGTGAAGGCTTCCAATTCCCACAAGATGAAGGCGGTGATCCAATTTTGGCTGTTTTAGTGGGCCAAGATGGTGCCTACTACTCCCTCAAGGAAAAGTCGGCCTACTATCTTTCGATTGACGCCGATGATCTTGGTGCGACAAATCAGGTATACCGCAAAGAGATGGGTTTGCCTTACTTTCGCGCAGCTATTTCAACGAATAGGGGTATTTTGTTCATGAATACCGTCAATCCGACGAAGCCGGAAATGACGATCCTACAGCGGAATACGGTGTCGGGTGACGTTGAACCAAAGATTCTGTTCAAGCATTTTAAGTTTGCTGATTTTGTGTATGATCAATGCGCATTTGGTACGTACGATCGGTATATCTTGGTGTACTGCCGCACGTCTGACACTACTTCAAACAATCGGATTCTTCTTTGCGATATAGAAGCCAAGACAGTCGATATCGTGGCGTATACGGGCAATATGTCCGTTCAGGATGAAGACGTTTTATATGTAGCCGATTCGGTTAGCTATTCAATGTACGACACATTCAGTGGCTTTGATGATCTTGGCAATATCATTGATGCTTTCCGTGATGGAAAAGATGAAATGATCGGCACGGATTATCTAAAGAAAACCCGCCGCCTGCGCTTCAAAGGACATATTGGGGTGGATCAAAGCGTTGGCGTGTATATCAACCTCGATGAAGCCGGATATTTCAAGGTTGGCACAATCGTCGGCTCGGCGAGCTATGTCAATCGCTCAGATTCTCAGGCTATCGGCGGTCGGTTCATTGGTTCGGGTTTGATCGGTGGTGATGACGTTTCCAATGCGTTTGGTTATTACATGGAAATGAAGATCGGCACGGGAAAATATCGAAAAATCTCGATCCGTATCATCCCCGAAGGCATCGGATACTTCGACTTTGATACAATAACCCTATGGGACAATCTTTTGTTTGAGTCAAGGCTGCCCAAGGCATACCGCCAAAAGCAAAACGTCAGTCTCGATGGGACACAAGTCAACCAATAATATGGAAAACAAAACTTGTCCTGTGTGCAAAAAAGAATTCTCTAGAAATGGAGTATCTTTTAAGCGTTGGGAGAAGGCAAAGTTTTGCTCTAGATCGTGTACGTCGATTGTGAACAAAAAATTTCTTGGAAGAAAGGGGCCTTTTACGGATAAAACAAGAAAAAAGATGAGTGATTCCGCAAAAAAAAGACCAATTAGATCGGGTGAACATGCAAGTAATTGGAGGGGCGGAAAACCAAAATGCCCTATATGTAACGGTCGAATGCCCGGACGTAATTCTAAACGATGCGGGTCATGTCGGTCTAAAATGGCAACTACCCCGGCGTTGGAACGTCTAAGAAAAACATCTTTGTATAAAATTTGGAGAATCGCTGTCTTTGAAAGAGATTGCTATACTTGTGTTTGGTGTTTGGTACGAGGTGGAAAATTAAATGCGGATCATATTAAACCATTCGCATATTTCCCTGAACTTCGTTTTGCGATTGATAATGGTCGAACGCTTTGTGAAGACTGTCATCGAAAAACTGAAACATTTGGAGCAAGAGTTAAAAACTTAAAGAAATAACCAACAAATATGTCAAGCAAGCTAGGTAAAGTAATTGCAGACTTCCAAACATCGCTTGCGACTGAAATCGCAGTCGGCGGAACAACGGCCACGCTCCAAAGCGCAACCGATGACGACGGGGTGGCTTTGCCTGCCGGTGTCTATTTCTTCACGCTCGACGTAAACAACTCTCAAAAAGAGCATATCGTCGCAACATTATCCGGTACGTCATTGACTTCGATTAAGTCAGTATCGCGTCAAGGAGCGCAGACGGTCGGCGTCGCTCGCAAACATCGTGTGGGTGCATCGGTTGAAATTACCGATTTTGCGCATCTCAAATATATCAATGATTTGTTGGATGGCACGACCTATCTCAATGCGTCGACGCCTCTCAGATACGACGGGACCGCTACGATCAACAATGACAATCAACTTGCAACCAAGGCATACGTCGATGGTGTTGCTGTTGCTGGTGCGCCTGACGCCTCAGTCACGGTCAAAGGTATCGTGGAAATCGCAACTGGTGCGGAATTGGCGGCCGGGACGGGTACGGGTGGAACCGGTGCGGTCATTGTCCCCGCTGGCGATTCTTTCAAGAATTCCTCGGCTGGTGCAGGCGATGCCAACAAAGTGCCGGTTTTGAATGCAAGCGGTGTCTTGGCTCAATCTTTCCTTGATGCGGCGCGCACATGGGGCGCGGTTCAGTCATTCACGGCTGATAACGCACAGATCACGTCTGATGCAGACAGTGCAAATGATGCAGTGCGTCAATCGTATTTATTTGCCATTGAGAATCAAAACCGTGGTACTGGCGTCGCTGGTGAAACCTTGGCGGTTGGTGATTGGGTTTATCTCAAGGCGGCTGATAGCAAGCTATGGAAAACGGATGCAGATGCGGATGAATCAACCTATTCCGTGGTTGGTGTGATTGTCTCAGGCGGTGCCGCTGATGCAACCGTCTATTTCGTGCGTCCAGGCGGCATTATTACTGGCCTTTCTGGCTTGACCGCTGGTTCGTATTACTTCCTCAGCGGAACGGCCGCAGCGATTGCGGTTACGCCACACGCAACCCGTCCGGCAAAAGTCGCTCAAGCCCTATCGACCACATCTTTGCGCGTGGTTGAGCCTCGGTTTGTACGTCGCGGAACGACAACAATCACTGGAACAGGTAACACAACGATCACGACCGGCTTTTATCCGGTAGTGGTGCGCGTTTCGGCTTGTGGAGCAAGTAACACTACCGGATATTCATACGGTGATGACACAAACAATTGCTCGCAGGTTCGTTTATCTGGCACAAATAACATTTCAATTGCGGTGAATACAAAGGCATGGTCTTTGTACAATGCAAATACTCCGGCATTGAACAATGAAGGATCGATCGATACCAAAACGCAAACTGGCTTTAACTTCAATTGTAGTACAAGCAATGTAAATGCTGTTCTTCAATGGGAAGCGGAAGGCTAAAACTAAAATATTTATATGCCAACTCCAAACGATCCAGGTTTAGAAGCTCAATTGATAGCCATGGGGGCAAAAAATGCCTCGGCTGATCCACTTACTCAGACGATGGCAGTTTCCAAGCTCTCGCCTGGCGTTTTGGTACCCGGTGCAACTACTGGTGCAACTCCAGGGGGTCAGGGTGTCGCTTCGGTGCCTACACAAATCCAGGCAATCACGGGAAACAATGGCTCAAAAGAGAACCAGGCTTTCTTGGATCAACAAGCCTATCTCGAGCGTACCAAGAATGGCACAGACTTGACCCATGAGGGCATCACGCCCGCCGCGCCTGTTGTGACACCTAATTCGCAACCTGGTGTCTCAGGGGGCAATTTGGCGACAAATGCGACGGCTGGTCAGGTGTACTCAGGGATTGGGGCAGAGAATGCGGATTTGCAAAGTGCTTATGACGCGCAAGGTAATTTGATTAGAGCTACTCAAGGCCCAATTGATGAACAAGCTATTCGTGAAGCAACGCTTGCTAAGTTTCAAACGCAAATCAGTGCTTTAGATCGTTATTACGCTGAACAATTGAAGAAAAAACAGGCCGCAGAACAACTGGCTAATCAAGGCCGCCTTGGCACGAGTGCGGCTGTTCAAGCTCGCCGTGGCACGATTGGTTCAGATTTTGGCAATGCGCAGACTGATGTGATCAACCAGAATAGCCAAGAAATCCAAAACTCTATTGCGGATCAAGTAAATTCTGAGCGTGAAATGCAGATTCAGGCTCTTTTGGGAAATGCTCGCAAAGAAGCTGACAGCGAAATTGCCGCTAAACAAGCAGCAAAAACCAAAGGTGCACAAGACTACATTGATTTTTTAAAGGGGGCATCTGAACGCAAAGATCAACGTATCCAAAGCGCGCTCGCAAATGTCATTGCAAGCGGTCTAGAGGCCGACGAAACGACGTTGAAAACACTTGCCACGCAACTTGGTCTTGGTATCGATGAAATCAAATCAAAATTGAAGACGGCTAAGACAACCGCCGCGGCTGATGCAGCCAAGAACGCGCCGAAGCCTGTCGAAGTGAATGGTGTTTTGTATCAAGCACAAGCCGATGGTTCATACAAAGCCGTCACACCTGTCGCTGAAGAAAAACCAATCGTGGTTGGGGGTGTCGCTTACT
>CAZUYQ010000134.1:3516-13506 GCA_964624705.1 uncultured Polynucleobacter sp. | reverse complement strand
TATATTGCGCGGCTGGTGTTCCGTAAACAGTAAGCCTCTCGGTATTTCTGCGGACTCATTGCGGAAGGAGAATAGATGGCTTCAATAGTTTCAAATCCGATCATCGCTATGGTGATCATGCTCGGTGCTTTAGTTTTATTCCACGAGGCCGGCCATTTTTTGGTGGGACGTTGGTGTGGAGTTGCAGTCGAAACCTTTAGTATTGGTTTTGGTGGGACAATTTTTTCCCGAAGACGTGGTCAAACCACGTATCAAATTAGCTGGCTGCCTTTGGGCGGATACGTAAAATTTTATGGAACAACACGTAATGAAGACGTACCCCCAGGGGTTGTTGGGCTCATGTATAATGAGGCACCCGTTTGGAAACGGGCTTTGATTGTTGTCGCTGGTCCGGTTGCAAATTTTCTGCTCGCGTTTCTTATTTTTTGGATCATGGTCATGTCTGGAATCGAACGTCCACCAGCAACGGTTGGGGATGTCATTGAGGGTGGACGTGCGCAAACAGCAGGGATCTTACCTGGCGATGAATTTGTCAAAATTGGTGGCGAAGATATAAAAGTTTGGTTTGATATCGAACGAGTGATCTCTAAAAATCCCGAAAAAACATTGCCGGTTGTGGTTGAGCGGGCTGGAAAACGCATTGAACTTTCCATGACGCCCGAGGCAGTTCCCGGCATCAGTTTATTCGGATCTCGAACTAAGATTGGGCGAGCTGGCGTAGCCTTGGGATATCCAAGTGCGGTGGTCGCAGTTATTGATCCGAATTCGCTTGCTGCAAAGAGCGGTTTGAAAACGGGCGACCGAATTGAGAGTTTTACAATTCAAGGTACAAATACTCGCGTTCTAGGCTTTCATCATTTACTGAAATTACTGAAACGCTGGAAGGATCAAGGTATAGGTAGGGTCGAACTTCATGTGCAACAAATTCAGGTCGTAGAAGAAAACGGTAAAGATGGACGCGCCACCGAGAAGAAAATGGGCGACCAGCGTTCTGTCTCTTTGGATGTTTCGACTTGGCCGTCGACCGAAGGACTAACGGATCGTGCTTATGCAAAAGCAGTTGGTATATTAGATAGCCATCTTACAATTGCCATCGTCCATGGTGATGCTGTTGGCAGTTTAATGCCAGGAGATCAGATTCAAACCTGGAACGGAGCTGAAGTTCGTACGGTTTATCATCTCCAAGAGCTTATGAACGAGAATACAACGCCTACGGTTACTATCGGACTGATACGTGATGGTAAGCACACAGATGTTCCAGTAAAACTAAAGGCACTAGAGACACAAAAGCCAGAGGGTGCGGTGACGTTATACGTTTTGGATGTCACCATGCTTGGTTTGTCGACGATGCCTGATCCGGTTATTGAGCAGCATACAAATCCCATCACTGCAGCTTCGGTTGCTATTAATGAGGCCTATCATCAGACCTCGATGATGGTGATGAGCCTATGGTCTATCACGACTGGGCAGACACCATTAAAAGCTTTGGGCGGTCCTATTATGATCGCCAAAGTTGCAGGTGATTCTGCAAAAGCCGGATTTTTAGCATTCTTTGCAATGATGGCTGTGATTTCTATCAATTTAGGCTTAGTGAATCTATTCCCGATTCCCGTTCTCGATGGCGGCCAGTTGGTAATGCTTGGTGCCGAGAGTATTAAAGGCCAGCCACTGACAGAGCGCACCATGGAAAATTTCCAGAAGCTAGGATTTGTTCTAGTTTTATGTCTCATTGTCCTTGCGATGTACAACGACCTTAGTCGGTTTTGGAAGTCAATGATTTCCGGCATCATGGGGTAAGTACAGTGAGTTATCTCTTGCTTGTCGATACGGCGATTCAAGGCGTTGCAGTTGGCCTGACTCCTCTTAAAGGTGCTGCTGCAGGAGACGTTGTTTGGTCGCAAATCGTCGATGCAGTCAATGATTCGGCGAGATTGCTTCCTCTAGCGGTAGATAGCGGCTTAAAGGAATGTGGAATTCAACCTGGGGATGTTTCAGGTATTGTCGTAACCACTGGCCCGGGTTCCTTCACAGGTTTGCGTGTTGGATTAGCCTATGCAATGGGGTTCGCCGCAGGCATCGAAGCTCTTCGTGGATTGCCCACCTGTTGGCTGGGATTATCGTCTCTAGTGGAGATTGCAAAAGATTGTGCTGTTCATGATCCTCGGGAAACATTTCTTGTCGCACTAGCAGCGACAAAGACTGCTGGGTATGCATGTCATCTTGCAGCTAACAATGAAGCGCAATTAGTACCAATTCAAGTGATCGATGGGTTTTCACATCTAAATGTAACTAGATTAGTGATTGTTGGTGAATGGGCCTTACTTGACGAAAAATGGCAGGCATTATCTTCGAGTCATAAAAATATAAAAAAAATATCATATGTAGAGGCTAGTTCCTTGGTTTTGAAGCGTTATGCTGCGATAGGCTTTAACTCTTGGCCGGCTGGCTTTGCGGAGTCGATGCCCTCACCAAATTATCTTCGCAAAAGTACTGTCGAAGAAAAAGAAAAAGAAAAGGATAGAGAAAAAAATGAATATCGAAAAAATTGAACCAAAGCTTCCACGACGTTTAGGCGGAGCCGTGTACATTTTGCCGAATCTGATTACGACAGGAAATCTGTTTTTTGGATTCTTCTCGATTGTTCGAAGTATGCATGAGCAATTTGGTTGGGCGGCTGGCGCGATTTTTCTTGCGGCGATTTTTGACGTATTGGATGGGCGAGTGGCTCGCCTGACTAAAGGAACAAGTGAGTTTGGGGTTCAGTATGATTCCCTTTGTGACTGTGTTTCCTTTGGCGTAGCGCCAGCTTTTCTTATGTATAAATATGGGCTTGCCGATATGGGGCGAGTGGGTTGGGTCGCGTGTTTTTTGTTTATGGCTTGTGGCGCTTTGCGTTTGGCCCGTTTCAACGTATTGAGTGCTATTGGTAAAGCCTCGGGTGATTTTACAGGCTTGCCGATTCCGATGGCCGCTATTGCAGTCGCAAGTTTTGTTTCGCTTATGACCGAGTTAGATACAAGACACGTCGCTGGTACCTTACCGTTCGCAGAAAATATTTCTTTTTTATTTAATGCAGATTTTCGTAAAGCGTTTTTGATGGTTTACGGACCAGCGCTTGCTTTGCTAATGGTTAGCAATATTGTCTTTAAGAGTCATAAGGCACTTAAATTCCGCTTTGTAAAACCATTTCGTCTGCTTGTGATGTTTGTTTTATTAATCTCATTGGTGGCTTGGGAGCCCGAGCTTGTTGGGTGTTTACTCATATTCTTTTATGTTTTAAGCGGTCCCTTAGCGTGGATTATCGGTTGGACAAAGTTAACGGACGAAACCGAAATATTTGATGAATCGCCTGATGGAGATGAGATTTAGTTTTTGTAACTGTTCAGCATGTTATTTTAAAAAAGGTTTTTTTATGACAAAAATAAATGTCGCTGTGATTGGTGCTACTGGTGCTGTCGGTCGGGAGATGCTTACAGAGTTGGAAGATTCCGGCATTAAAGATATTCATTTAGGGCTCTTTGCTTCCCCGCGCTCAGCCGGAGAAAGTTTAACCTTCCGCGATAAATCTTATGAAGTCGCCCCGTTTTCTTTGGCCACTGTAAAAAATTATCAGACTATTCTTATGAGTGCTGGTGGAAGTTTCTCTCGCCAGTATGCGAAAGAGATTGCTGCCACTGGTGCGACCGTGATCGACAATAGTTCTGCATGGCGCATGGTAGAAGGAATTCCTTTGGTTGTGCCAGAAGTAAATCCAGATGAACTTAAAGCTTGGACCTCTGGGATTATTGCAAACCCTAATTGCTCGACTATTCAAATGGTTGTGCCGTTAAAAGCTCTGCATGATGCCTTTGGTCTGGATCAAGTGAACGTTGCGACTTATCAGTCGGTTTCAGGTACGGGTCAAAAAGGAATTAAAGAATTATCGTCACAGATGGAGGCTCAGTATAAATTTGCTGAGCTGAAGCCGGAAGTGTATGCGCAGCCGATTGCATTCAATATATTGCCAGCCATTGATGTTCTCGATGCTAACGGTCATTGTTTTGAAGAAGAAAAAATGGTCCGTGAAACACGGAAGATCATGAAACTGCCAAATCTAGATGTTCTGGCCACTACGGTCCGTGTTCCAGTCTTTCATTGCCACTGTGAATCGGTGACTGTCCGTCTTAAGAAACAAGTAAGCCGTGCGGAAGCGCTTGAAGCTTTAGGCAGCATGAAAGGGCTTAAATTGCACACCGAGAATCAACATGGAAGCTTTCCAACTCCGCGCAGCGTCGTTGGCGAGCGTGAGGTTCATGTTGCCAGAGTTCGTACACCGATTGACCAAGAACGGTCAAATTATCTACAATTCTGGGTGGTTGCGGATAATTTGAAAAAAGGCGCTGCGACTAACGCGGTACAGATTTTTGAACTCCTGCGGTATAATAAAGGCTAGGACATTTGCGCTCCGTTGTTGGAGCCTGCTTTTGTTATAGAAGGCAGTAATAAATTGGCTCGTGTCCAGGTCATCTCTTGAGGAGATTATTTCCATGAGCACGTTTTCATCTTCTTTTAGTTTAAAATCAATCTGGTTTACAGCTTCAGTTTTTGCAGCTGTTTCCTGTTGTTTTTCATCGATGATTTGTGCTCAAGAGGAAGGTGCTACCGAAGAGTCGTCGGAAGTTAGCGATACAACTCTTGATGGACCAAGTGAAAGTGTTAGCACCGATGTTGTGACACCACCGACGCCGGAAGTTGCATTACCTGAGCCTGTTACTCCTCCAGCAGAGACAACTGCTGAGCCATCACAGCCGACAACTACCGAAGAACAGAAGACGGTTGAGAATCCAGAAGAAAAAGTCGAAGAAAATCCAAGTCAGACTGCTGACGCCAGTGAAGAAGAAAAAGCAGAGGAAAAATCAGCAGATACTCAGCAGGTCGACGTGCCACCTATGCAAACGGTGGATGCTACACCTGCTGCAACGCCCAGCTCCGATTTGGAAGAACGTTTACATCATGAACGCATATACGGTAATCACCTCTTTGGTCGTTCTCGTATCCAGATTGCGGTGAGTAGACCGACGTTTAATGAAGGTCAGAAAGATTATGAAATATTTTATGGCAAACCCAAGGATTATCTGACGATTGGTGGTGATTGGTTTCCTCTCGATTGGTGGATCAATCCAGGGCTATCGCTTAAAATGAGTGGCTACTCAGTGAGTGGCCTGGCGGGCAAGCAAAATACGGATGGAACGGTCACACCAGATGAAAATTCGAAGACGAATTTACTTTTTATTCCTATTCAGGGTGCATTTAAAGTGGAACTCACACCATTTCGCAAAAAATGGTTGGTGTTAGACGGTTGGGTTGGTTATGAGTACGGATGGTGGCAGGAAACGACTGCAAATGGCGCGAGCATTTCTGCGTGGCGGATGGCTACTGATACAACAACGACCAAATCCACCGATACTTCAAAGTTGACAAGTAAGGGTGTTAAGTCTTCGACAACGTTCGGTTTCGCCGCAAATATTCTCTTAAATGCTCTCGATCAACGTTCGGTGAGATCCATGGTTTCAACGATGGGCATCTCACATGTCTATTTATCGCCTTATTTTGAATCTGTAAGAACGATCAATAAAACGGGTTTAACTTTCGGCCGGAATATTTACGGCATCGGCTTTACGTTTGAAACTGTCAAATAAAATGTCGGATCAATCCGCTTCGGACGCCTCATCGCAGGTAGAATTGATGCGGCAAGTTAAAATGATATTGGCATATAATGGATCTGGATTTAATGGTTGGCAGAGTCAACCAGATGGATCTGGTATTCAAGATCACCTTGAAAAAGCGTTAAGTGTATTGCTGCGGCAGTTTGTTAGGGTTACGGGCGCAAGTCGCACCGATACGGGTGTTCATGCTGAGTATCAAGTAGTTACGTTTAGATGTGCAAATCCGCCTCCTTTGACGAAGCTCACAAAGGGGTTAAATGCGCTCTTACCCGTAAATGTGCGTATTCGAGATGTCGAAGAAGTCTCTTTAGATTTTCATCCTAGCTATTCCTCGACCGGAAAAATTTATCGCTATCAAATTTGGCGTTCACACGGTGAACTGCCTTTTGTCATGCCATATGTTTGGAAGTGGACCCAGTCGTTGAACTTAAAGGCAATGCAAGAGGCTGCCGACTATTTTGTCGGTGAGCACGATTTTACTTCTTTTTGTGCAACTGATAGTTCGGCAAAAACGAGAGTGCGGAGAATCCTAGATCTCAGAATAGTAGAAAAAGGACCGCTTTTGGAGATTTGGTTTACCGGCGAGGGCTTTCTTAAGCAAATGGTAAGAACAATCGTTGGGACTCTTGTCGCAGTAGGTCTTGATAAAAAACAGGCTTCGGATATTCCCGCTCTCATAGCAGCAAAGGACCGGAAAATTGTACCCGCCACTGCGCCTGCTGAAGGATTGTGCCTGGTGCGCGTGCTATATGATGAATCTTTAACACTTGATGCTTTGCTCGAACAGGCAAGACAGGGTTATAATTTGGCGTTGGATGGAAGCTGGAGTGCTTACTAGCGAGTTGGGAGAATACCGTGGCAAATTATATTATGGGGCGATTGCGCTACCCATCTTTGCTTTTAGTCGTAAGCCTTTTAGGTTGTCGCACAGCGAAACCAACAGGTGAAATTCTTGATCCGGCTACGGTGCAGTCGGTTGTTGCAGATCCAAATGAGATTCCACTTGATTCGGATGGCGGCGGTGGAGTGTCAGCATTATGGTCGCCTGCTCAACGTCGAGCTAACGCAACCTATCAGTTTATTCTTGCTCAACGTCTTTTGATGCAGGGTGATTTCACCCGTTCTCTACCTTTGCTTGAATCATCCTATAATTTAGATCCGAATGCATATTCTGGATCGCAGCTTGTAAGAGTACGACTTGCTGCAAATGACGTGGATGAAGCTATGGTAGAGGCTCATCGGATGACGCTCTTGTATCCTAAAGACGATAAGTTGCGTTTGCTTTATGGTTTGGTACTTTCCTCTAAAGGTGATTTCAAAGGTGCAGAGATTCAGTTTCGCAAATGTATTGAGCTAAACTCCAAAAATGAAGAAGCGCAAATTACATTGGCAAAAATTTTGCTGGCTCAGAAAAAAATACCAGAAGCGTCAGCTGTTCTACAGAAATTAAATAAAGAAGTGCAGTCTTCCGCCCAAGGTTGGTCGCTTCTCACAAAGATTTATATTGTTGGTAAAAAGTATCGCGAAGCGTTACCGGCCGCAAAACAGGCATATATGCTGCAGCCAAGTCATCCTGAGAACGCGTTCCTATATGGTCTCACATTAGATTTAAATGGCAGACCGAAAGAGGCTGTCGCACTATACGAACAACTACTCAGAGCCAATGCGACTGATCCTGAACTTGTCGAACGCATGGTAAGCCTATACCGAGACCTTGGAAACCTTGACGACGCATTGTCCTTGATCGATGACCTTTTAGCCCGGGCGAAGGTCAAGCATCCAGGGCTGGTATTTCAGAGGGCATTGATTCTGTGGGAGCTTAATCGTAACGAAGAAGCCGCGAAAGATATCGAAGGTGTTTTGCAGCAGAATCCGGAATCCGATAAGACTTTATTTATGGCGGGATTTGCTCAAGAACGACTGAAAAACCCCGAAAATGCATCTGATCGTTATCAAAAAATCCCCGAAGAAAGCCCACTGTTTCTGCAGGCCGGATATCGTCGAGCTCTCATTCTAAGAGAGAAAAAAGATATTGATGGGGCCGTAAAACTAATGAATGAGCTTACCAATCGTCCTGATGCCGATATAGGTACTTGGCAGATCATGATCGAAATTTTGGCGGATGCGAAGCGATTTGATGATGCACGAGATGCTGCAACTAAAGGGGCAGCGGCTTTTCCAGATAAAATTCAAATGCTATTTTTGCGAGGGGTTTACGAAGAGCGTACTGGGCGTAACGGGGACGCTGAACGCACCATGCGAGCGATAATTAAGCAGGATCCGAGTCATTCCTCAGCTTTAAACTTTTTAGGATATATGCTCGCTGAGCAAGGTCGGGAGTTAGAGGAGGCGGAGTCTCTGGTTGAAAGAGCTCTCAAGATCAAGCCCAATGACGGGTCATATCTCGATTCACTTGGCTGGATATTGTATCAACGAAAGGACTTTAAAAAGGCTCTTGAAATTCTTACTAAAGCACTCGGCGGCTCACCAGATGAAGGCGTGATTATG
This sequence comes from uncultured Polynucleobacter sp., assembly GCA_964624705.1. GTDB lineage: Bacteria > Bdellovibrionota_B > Oligoflexia > Oligoflexales > RGVZ01 > CAMDKS01. The sequence goes on along the minus strand of CAZUYQ010000134.1, from coordinate 5,293 downwards.
GAACATATTGGCGATGTTTACGTGGCTTTAGGCGATAAGATGACCGCAGCCCAGTATTATGATCGATCGTTAAAAACTAATTTGGATGAACGTGATAAAACTCGCATTGAACGCAAATTTAAAGAGTTAACTGCAGCTCTTCAATAATGGGAAAAGAAAGTGATTTGTGTTTAAAATGATGGCTTCTTATTTTTTTTCTGCGGCTATTTTCTTGTCGATAGTTTCATGCTCGGGCTATCGATCGACGGTTCATGAAGGAGTGCAGCCCTCTGATGTCCCGGTTGCAGTGCAGCCTATGTTCGCCTCCTGCGCCCCCTCTGACGGGGAAGTGCAGTTATCAGTTCAAGGAAAAGAAACTAATATTAGCGGCAACACCGTTGTCTGGAATAATCCTGATGAGCAGTCGTGGGATATTCAATTTAACTCGCCCATGGGCGATACGCGCTTAGCGTTGCAGAGGAAAAGTGGTCAATTTGCGACTGTCGGAGATCTACAATTGTCTGTTGGGGTCAACTCAATTGGTTTTATGACGTTCAATGACCACCTTCTGCCGCTTCAAGATAAAGAGCTTCCATGTGTTTTAGCCGGGAGATGGCCTGTGACCTGGTTAGATTTTTTACAGAGAGTCGATCGCTCCAGAACTCAATTTAAGTTATACGGGCATGACGACATTCGAAGTATTGGTATTTCAACCAGTATTGGCGGCGATGGTCGTGCTACGGACTCTTGTGCTGTGATACAATGGGGAGGTTTTCTGGGATTATTTAGGCACGAGGCTGAGCTTTGCATGAAACGTTCACCTGGTAGCTTCTCAGCAGAACTTAAAGGTCCATCTCAATACATAGCAAAATGGAGCCAATCGAATGACGAGTCCTGACCTTCAACCGAACGCTATCCTCGAGATCCTTCGTAAACGCGGGCTTTTATCAGGTACATCTGTGAGGACCGTCGCAGGTTTTATGGCAAAGTGGTCTATTGATGCCTATCACGCTGTTTTAGAAACTCATGTAGTTGATGAAGTCCGCCTTGCTGATATTCTTTCGGAAGAATTCAAACTTCCGCGGATAAGTCGCATCCGTAGTATTGCTATCGATAGAGAAGCTCTAAATTATTTAGATTACGATCGTGCAATGGCTTGGGAGATGCTGCCATTTCGCTTTGGCGATGAAGGCGACCTGCATGTGTTGATTGCAGATCCAACCAATGTAAATAATATTGAATATCTTAAGTCAGTCTGGGGAAAGCCAATTAAATTTTTTATTGGCGAGAGAACTGAGATCGAAATTGCAACTCAGCGTAGATATCCACTTTCTATGCAACTTCCTTTGACCATGAAGACTTGTGAATCCAGCACCTAAAGCTTTTATCTAGGAGCCATAAACACATGACTCAATCTCAGAAGCCACGAATTGCTTTAACGGGTGGTGGGACCGCGGGCCATGTCATGCCAAACCTGGCTCTACTACCAGAATTGAAGGCGAGGAACTTTGAGGTTCATTACATCGGCTCTCAGGGAATTGAGCAGGAGCTTGCCGCTAAAGCCGGTATTCCATTTCATCGCATCGCTAGTGGAAAGCTCCGTCGTTATTTGTCGATCAAAAACTTTTTTGATATTTTCAAGGTGGTTTTGGGGTTTTTACAGTCATTTTTTATCTTACTGAAACTTCGGCCGCAGGTGATTTTTAGTAAAGGTGGATTTGTTGCTGTTCCTGTAACTGTGGCAGGATGGGCGCTCGGTATTCCTGTTGTCAGTCACGAGTCAGACTATACGCCCGGC
>CAZUYQ010000134.1:0-3506 GCA_964624705.1 uncultured Polynucleobacter sp. | reverse complement strand
GAATTATTGCTAGATTTGCAAAAAAATTGCTTTATTCGTTTCCAGAGACTGCCAAACATATTTCAGCCTCGAAGGGTGTCTTGGTATCGACTCCCATTCGTTCAGAACTTTTCAGCGGCCAGAAACAAGTTGGATTAGATCTTTGTGGGTTTCAGGGTGATGTGCCAGTCATTTTAGTGATGGGCGGAAGTCAGGGCGCACAAAGATTGAATGATGCTTTGTTGGCTATACTTCCAGAGTTAGTTAAGAAGTTCTGTGTCGTCCATTTAACTGGTAAGGGAAAGATGATTCCTTTTACTCATGCCCGCTATCGTGCCTTTGAATTTTTGGGCGCAGAATTAAAAGATGTTTTTGCTGCGACCGACTTAGTAGTTTGTCGCTCGGGAGCTAACAGTATTTTTGAAATGTTGGCCCTGCGTATACCAATGATTCTCATACCACTTGAAGTTGGTAGTCGCGGAGATCAGGTGTTGAATGCGAATAGTTTCGAAAGCCGTGGTTGGGCTGTTGTTTTAAGAGAGTCAAGTATGACTCCTAACGATCTTGCAAACATCATAGAAAAAACTTACGCAGAACGTGACAGAATGAGTAAGACGCAAGAACAAGCCTCTGCGAAATCTGGAAATACTGCGATTGTGGATATATTGTGGCAGTTGACTTTGCCGTCAACACCCTAAACTACGCCTCAAGCCCGGCAAGCCACATGGCTGCGTTTTGAACTGAGCCGAATTTGTTTGTAGTTGATCTATGAATATTGTGTACAAGTTGCAGTGCTTCGACATGTTGGACTCTCTCTGCAAAATAGCGAAGATGCGGTGAAAATTGCTCATCCGATGTCTTCACTTCAATCAGGTACTCTGGTTTGTTTTCTGCTATCGTCAAAAAATCAACCTCTCGTTGCTCTTTATCTCTTAAATAGTAAACCTCGGATTTTTTTCCCTGGGTATCGGTCAAGAAATTTGCTCGTTTTAAAAGTGCACAAGCCACAGCGTTTTCAAGCCTCGCACCCCCTTGTTCGCTGACTCGTCCTGTGTCATAGAAATAGATCTTCGGTTCCTTTAGCAAAGCCCTTGCGAGGTTTTTTGAGTAGGGTCGAACGATGAAAATAACAAATAATCTTTCTAATAGTAGCACCCAACGTTGAACCGTTTGCGGCGTTACCTGTAAATCCTGGGCTAAATTTCGAAATGAGATAGGCGAACCAACGCGATTCGCCAACAGTTCAATCAAAGTTTCAACTCCAACAATATTTCTAACTTGCTCTAAATCGAGGAGATCTTGACGAATAATGACATCTAGATGGCTATTACGCCAACGCTTGGCATCTTTATCCGACCTTGATAAGTAAGGCTCAGGAAATCCGCCGCGATCCATGATTCCTTGTAAAGCAACCTCGGGCGTATCTATATTTTTTAGTTCCGCGACAGAAAACGGATGAATTCTATAAAGGAAATGTCGACCAGCGAGCGAGTCACTACCCTTTCTAAAAACATCTAAGCGTGCTGACCCTGTCACCAAAATGCGGGGTCGAATTCCCTCCGTGTCATATACTCCTTTGATCCAAGACTTCCATTTAGTCATCTTGTGTAGTTCGTCGAAGATTATAAGATCTGCTTTGCGTGACCAGTCTTTTTTAATGAGTTTGTTACGTTGGCCCACTTCATCGAAATTCAGATACTCAATCGAGTCAAACGGTAGAGATTTCGAGAGAGTCGTCTTTCCAGATTGACGCGGCCCCGAGAGTAAAGTGATTTTTTTGTCCAAGTCAGCGGCAATGAAACTTGTTAAATATCGAGTAGTTATCATCCGAATTGCCTATCATAAAAAAGTCACGACTAATTTATGATACTAAATTCAGGATATTAATTCAAGTCGCGGTTTACATTCCTAGGCTTAGCTTCGCAAGTAAACTGCTTTGGCCATCTTGCATGCGGTTTTCGACCGCGACATTGCAAATCGGCGGCAAGAGTTGAACTTGTAAACCGTAGGTGTAGCTTCGATCTCTCTTGGAAATTTTGTAATCGGAACCAGTGACTTCAGAGAGCGCGATCGAAGTACCGGATTCACCACTCGTGCGAATCGCTGCATTATGCTGATTTAAAGCATATGTGCCGTAAACCGTGAATAAGCGAAATCCATGACTAACAATTCCTTCTATTGCAGTGGAAGAAAATTCTGTCGAAGGAAGCCCCATCAATCTGGAATGTTTCAGCCGAGCTGCGATTGCAGGCATGGCAAAGGATTCGTAAATGGTCCATTGGACGTATCCGCCCGCTGTGGTCGCTTGTAAATCGCCAATGCGACCTATTCCGAAGCCGAAATCGACGGGCCATAACAATCCTTTATGGAAGAAGGCCCTGGGGATGACAACTTGATCAGTTTGTTTGGAGGACTCTTTGTTTGCAAATTGGTCTGATGTTCTGAGTTGATCGTCTATTAGAGCTGTATTCTCAGGTTTTTTCTCAGCGGAGGCACCTATTCCTAAGCCAAAGCCAATGCTTCCATGCGAGCCAGCCCCTTCGGCAGGTGAGTAGGCGTTTGCACTACTTAGAAAGCTTATGTAGTCATTGACGATGGCATCTTCTGAGGCTGCGGCTGTGGTGATACTAGGCTTAAATAAGATTGTGGCAAATCCTGTGATCAAAACGTATCTTATGCGTATTATAGACATCACTGAATCTCCGACTCCATCTTGGTACTTTTACTCGAGAAGACAGAAGCCATGGTTGACCTAAAACTTGCGTTTATCGATCACTATGACAGCTTCAGCTTCAACGTCCTTGATTGGTTGTATCGGAGTGGAATCGATAAACATGAAGTCTTGTTTTTACGGTGTGACGATCAGGATGGTTTGGTCGAAGCAAAAAATTTAAAAATTCCATTGTTGATTTCGCCCGGTCCTCATCAACCGAAGGATGTTCCGTTGACAGTAGAACTGGTACGCAATTCCTTGGGAATTGTTCCGGTCTTAGGAATATGTCTAGGCCACCAAATCCTTGGCTATGTAGGTGGAGCTGGGATTAAGCCCGCGAAAGATCCATGGCATGGCTCAGTTCAGAAAATCCACATATTATCGGCAGAGGCAATTTTTGCCGGGTTGCCTTCTTCGATCGAAGCTGCCAGTTATAATTCGCTCGTTGTCGATAGAACCGGATTATCAAGTGATTGGAAAGTTCTCGCCGAAAACAGCCTCGGAGAAGTGATGGGTATGATGCGTACCGGTCCTGGTGCGCCAGCTTGGTCCGTCCAATTCCATCCGGAAAGTTTTATGTCAGGGCATGCAGAAGCAATGGCAGCAAACTGGCTTGCTCAAGCGCTGCCAACAGCACCCTTATCAATGCCCTCGTAGGCAACGACACGCACCACTTCGTTGGTTTTTTCTTCAAACTTAATAAGACGAGCAATCTCACGAGCGATCGCTTCGATTGAGGTCTCGGCTTCCACAAAGAAAACGCGATTGCTGGGGATGGTGCCTTCATAAGAACCCAAAGTTCCCGCAAAGCTTA
>CAZUYQ010000133.1:0-13547 GCA_964624705.1 uncultured Polynucleobacter sp. | reverse complement strand
TTAAAAACCGACATTATTATTTATGAGAACTGCGTTGCCGCCGCCATGATTCGCTCTTGAGTCGCTTCGTCGCGGCTAAATTCGCCTGTGATTCTGCCACCGCACATGACGATGACGCGATCACTTAAACCAAGCACCTCTGGTAACTCGGAAGAAACCATTACAATCGCCACACCATCTGCGGCCATCGCGTTTACAATTTTGTAAATTTCCGCACGAGCTCCGACGTCGATACCCCGAGTCGGTTCATCCAAAAATAATACTTTGGGCTTTGTCAGCATCCATTTTGCCAGGACAACTTTTTGCTGATTACCGCCGCTAAGGTTTTTAACTTGGGAGGCAGCTCCAGGAGTCTTAATTTTCAAACTCTTAATATAGTCTCTGGCAATGCGGGTTTCGTCAGAATCATCAAGTACACCGAATCGCGACATCCGATTAAGACTTGCCAAGGCAATGTTTCGCGAAACAGAATCGTCAAGCACAAGCCCAAGACGCTTACGATCTTCACTCACGAGAGCTAGACCAGCATGAATCGCTTCCATGGGGTCACTGAAATGGGTTGTTTGGCCCTCAAGCTTGATGGTGCCTGTGCGTGGACCATGGAGCGCGCCAAAGATCGACATTAAGATCTCTGTCCGCCCAGAACCCATCAAACCAGCGATACCAAGGATTTCGCCCTTACGAACCGTGAAAGACACATCATGAAGAAGTTCCCTTCCAGCAAGAGTCGGATGAGGAATCGTCAGCGCATCGACTTCTAGAACTGGGCCACCGAGCTTACGGGTCATGCGCGGGTATAGCTCCCGCAACTCACGACCAACCATGTGTTTAATAACACGGTGTTCGTCGATATCTTTTGTTTGATAAGTGACAATCGAACGTCCATCGCGAAATACTGTGACGCGGTCCGAAATCGCAAAGACTTCATTCAGTTTGTGCGTGATGAGGACGCAGCCGACTCCGCGGGCTCGGAGCCTACGAACTGTGGTCAAAAACACTTCAATTTCAGTGTCACTAAGCGCAGAGGTTGGTTCGTCCAAAATAAGAATACGAGCATTGAGCGCTAAAGCCTTGGCGATTTCCACCATTTGCTGCTGACCAATGCCGAGATCACCAACTTTAGCGTCTGGGCGAATATTAAAGCCTAAGTCGGTGAGAAGCTTACCAGTGCGAATATAAACTTCATCCCAGTTGATCACTCCAAAGGTCGCTGGTTCGCGTCCAAGGAATATATTCTCAGCTACAGAAAGCTCTTTTACGAGGGAAAGCTCTTGAAAAACGATGGCAACCCCAGCCGCTTGGGATTCCTTGATGCTCGCAAATTTGCGAACAACGCCTTCAACGACCACGTCACCTTGATAAGTTCCATACGGATACAGACCGCTGATAATTTTCATCAGGGTCGACTTGCCAGCACCATTCTCACCGCAGAGCGCATGAACCTCGCCCGGTTTCACATCGAAGCAAACACCATCTAAAGCCCGGACGCCCGGAAACTCTTTAATGATGTTACGTAGCTCCAATACACTCGGAGCAGAATTTTCAGTGGGCTGCGTTTCAGTCATTTTTTCATCCACCATCATATGAATTGGAGGACTACTTAGACTTCACGTTTTTGTAGACATCCGCCTTCGAGTGGAAGCCGTCTTTTATGACGGTTGCGTCCATATTAGCACGGTCCACTTGAACCGGTTTTAGAAGGAACGACGGCACATCTTTTTTTCCGTTATTAACGGGGCGTGTCGAACCAGCGGCAACAGTATTTTTCACCATTTGAATTGCAAGCTCAGCGCCTTTTTCGGAAATCGCTTTAATCGGCTTATATACAGTCATCGCTTGGGTACCTTCAACGACCCGCTGACAACCTGCAAGATCTGCGTCCATCCCAGAAACAAGCACTTTTCCAGCTAGTTTTTGCTGAGAAAGAGCTGCGATGACGCCGCCGGCCGTGCCATCATTTGACGCGACCACAGCTTGAACATTATTATTTGTACGTGTTAACGCGTTCTCAGTATGTTTTAGAGCCTCACTGGACTGCCAATCCTTAGCCCACTGATCCACGACGATTTTAATGTCCCCTTTATCGACAAGTGGCTTTAATACCTGCATTTGGCCGTCACGGAACATCTTTGCGTTATTGTCGGTTGGAGAACCGCCGATGAGTACATAGTTGCCTTTTGGGGCGCGCTCTACAAGGTACTGCGCCTGCATCCGGCCCACTTCTTCGTTATCGAAGCTGATATACATATCAACATCGGCATTTTTAATAAGGCGGTCATAGGAAAGGACTTTTTTTCCAGCTTTATGCGCTTTATCGACGATGGTTGCCGCGGTGACTGCGTTGCTAGGGACCACGACGAGGATGTCAACATTTTGGGTAAGGAGGTTTTCGGCTTGGCTTATCTGCATCGAAGCATTGCCATTAGAGGCCTGAACTAAAACTTCGGCGCCAAGCTCTTTGGCTTTAGCGACAAACATATCGCGATCTCTTTGCCAGCGTTCTTCTTTAAGAGTATCCATCGCAAAACCAATTTTTATTTTTTTATCTGCAGCAGAGACTAGTTGTGCACTACTACACATTAAAGCAATCGCGACAAGTCGGCTTAAAGAACGCATGGAGATCCTCCCGAGTTACAAACAAAAGACAATTGTTAACGCATTGTTAAGTCCCGGGAAGATAGCCGCTCACAACAGATCCGTCAATATCTTGAAAGATATTAAAATGTAGCACGATTTTTAACCTATTTAAAAAATGGGCGGCTTTGCGCCCAAAATTCAGCCAAATTGGCACAAGCAAGCTCGTCGTCCTGAATTAAAATCTGATCGACAAGACGAATAACCCCTTCAAAATCGGCACCCTGGCACTCTTGAGGGACATGAATAGGATCGCCGTAATAAACTAAAACTTTGGCGAACGGTTTTGGAATCCTTGTTTTATCCCAAGTTTTCCTGAGAATCCAATTGCGGTCGGCGACGCAACTTATCGGAATGATCGGAGAACTACTTTTTCGGGCGACATCAACGATACCCGCCTTTGCCTGACGCCGTGGACCTCTGGGACCATCCACTGTAACCGCAGCACTTATACCTGCTCGTAAAAACTCAATCATTTCGTCACGTGCAGCTTTGCCGCCGCGACTAGAACTACCTCTCACGCATCTGAGCCCGACCCGCTGGGCAATGTAGGCCACGATTTCGCCGTCCTTTGATTGACTCGCAAGTACGGCAATTCCCTGATCGGGATGCGACAAAACACCCGCAATAGCATTTTCATGGAATGTGGCAAGAACAAAGCTGCCTCTAGGATTCTCGGCAACGGCACGTTTTCTGCGGTCCATACCAAAAACACGCACCCGCCAGGTCATCATAAGTAAACGACAAACAATAAACATCAGCCATAGCATCAACTGGAATCGCCAGGGGTAGGTTCCATCTTTGGACTTGTACAATATATTTTCCCTTTATTCCGTAGGGTCGGAAGGTGACGCCTTGCCACGCCCCTGACCCGCATATAACCAATCGAGGTCTTGACGGTACCTTAATGAAATTGATTTCGCATCTAATTCTGAATCCTGGCAGATCCTGAGGAGGTGTTTACAGAAGGCAGTCAAGGATTTGGATCTTAAAATTGTCGGCTCCATAAATGGAGGCGGCAAAGAACTCCGGAAGTAATTCCAGAGCATCTTAACGCGAGCAAAGGCCCGGGAATCGATTTCTATTTCCTCTAATGATCTGGCTTCAAAATTGAGAGATTTTTGCAAACTGCCAATAACACTGTGCCATGCTTCGACGCTGTTGCCAGCAGGAGTTGATGCTCCACCGTCGGCCGCCCAAGCAAGCAATGAATCGACATGATATAAACCTAATTGCTGAATCAGCCCAAACGCGATTAATGGTTCAATTAATGGAACCTGTGAAATATCGCCGAAGATCCATGGATTCCTTAACGCACCTCGTCCAATAATCGAGGTTTTAATCGCCGGAGCGACGAGTCTCATGCGTTCTGCAGACTCAGCATCGACGATATCGCCTGACCCGACCACTGGATAAGAAAGACGCTTGCTTGCTGCGTCGATCAAAGTCCAATCACTCAAGCCGGTATAACGCTGAGGCCTTGTGCGACCATGAATCGTCAAATGCACTAATGGAAAAGACTCTACAGCATCAATGAGCGTAGAGAATTCAGTATCGGAATGGAATCCAGTTCGCATTTTGACGCTTAAACGCGACGAGCCTAACTCGCGAACCAGCGTGCCAATAAATGCATGAAAAAGCTCACTGTGCTCGAGAAGACTGGAGCCCGCCCTACTACCAACAACGGTCGGTGAAGGACAGCCACAATTAAGATCAATAAATGGAACATGCTCTAAAATCGGTGCCGCAACTCGTGCGACGTCTTCTGGTCGTGAACCCATAATTTGGGGAATCACTGCAAAAGGCACCGCACCGCGTAAGATAGTTTGCTCTGGAATAAAACTTCGAGGCACCTGTGATGCCGGAAACGTATCTGTTACGCGGAGAAATGGTGTCCACACGAAATCGGGTGGAGTCGTCAACGCAAACCACAACCGCACTGCAATATCGGTCACCCCCTCCATGGGGGCAAGACCAAATCGTACGGGCTGCTGGTTCTTGGAACGAATGCTAATAAGTTCAATCCCTAGTTTAAGACGATGCAACGTCCATCGACGCTTGTTTCCTTGTGCATACCATTGCCCGGACGCATCCAATTCGAGCGTGAAGATATCATCATTTTCGACGCTCGTGACCGTAAATATGTTTGATTTAAAAATTCACTCAAAAAACAAGGCCCGCCGATCATTTCTGATAGGCGGACCCATGTCTTTAGAATGCTAGGTCTAAAAATTATTTCTTAGTTTCAGGTGCAGGCGCTGCCTTTTCGTCGACTTTATGCTCGGTGACTGGTTCCACTGGTTTTACTGCAGCTTTGACTTCGGTAGCCTTTTCTTCGAGGAAGGAACCTTTTTTCTTATCGCACTGCGCCTTGTCTTTAACATGAACTTTCTTGCCACCAACGTCACAGTTTGGTGTGCCACGACTTCCTGCAAATGCCACTGCGCTGGACGATAATGCTGCAATCAAACTTAGTTTAGAAATAAAGTTCATTTAAATCTCCTTTGGTCAAACTAGACCTAATTTAGGCTCAGCCACCATGGCGTCTGCCTTAATAGCTTCAATGCACCGCTCGTGCCAGGACTTTAAAAAAGCTATGCTGATGATGTTGCTTAGATATTTGGCTTAGGCTGAAGTTTGATTTTCCTAGATTTGCAAAACCGAGTGTGACCTTGTTCCGAGAACTAAGATTTTAAAGTGATCGTGCGTCACAAATCTCAAAGAATGTTTAAATAACAAGCACTTATCAACATACATCAACTTACAATGGTACTAAGTCCGGATTTTTCGTAGCATAAACCTCGCTTAAGCGAGGAGGACTTCAAATGCACCCACAACGTCGTACTAAAAATCGTCTCTTAATGGGCCTGGGGCTCGTTGTTGTTTTTGGCTGTATCGGTGCAGCCTTATTCTTTGGCGAAACCTCTCCCGTCGTTGCCCAAGGTAAAGTGGTGTTGCCAGAAACTATGACTCCGCAAGCTCAGGGAATGAGGACGTTATTTTTGATTGTTCGCGATGCGGAAAGCCCGATGCCCATGCCTTGGGGAGCTTTAGTAACAACTCTAAGCACTGACCCATCGGGTCTTGTGTACGAATTTAAACTCACAAAAGATAATCTCCGCATTATGAATCCTGCAGCTGATGCACCCAAAAAACTAATAATAAAAGCCCGCCTCGACCTCGATGGTTTGGGGGGAGCTGATATGCCGGGCGATATTATTGGAACGGCGAGTGATATTCCTTTCGGTGGTAAAGATATCGTTATCAATCTTACTGATTTAGTCACCGAAGGAAGTCCGGTTGCAGGTCCCTAAATGACGATCACAGCAAAGATTTTATTAGCTCATGATCTGGGCCCTGCCATAAAAGAACTCGAGCAGGGTGGAATTGTTGGCATACCAACAGAGACAGTGTACGGACTCGCTGGCGACGCACGTAATGCTGCAGCTGTGACGAAAATTTTTGCCGCAAAAGAACGACCTTCATTTGATCCACTTATCGTACACGTACCGCAGAAATGGAATTCCATCTCCATTCTTGCCAAGCGTGAGGTGATCGATGAAACCAAAATCACAGATGGGATGCACACGATTGCTGAAGCACTGATGAAAGCGTTCTGGCCGGGTCCTCTCACTATTTTACTGCCGAGGCATGCGAGTATTCCCGATCTTGTGACAAGTGGTCTTGAACTTGTTGGTGTAAGAATGCCGGCACATCCAGTAGCGCAGGCATTGCTCAGCCAAATGAACGTTCCGCTTGCTGCACCCAGTGCCAACCGCTTTGGTCGCATCAGCCCAACAACAGCCGCACATGTTCTGTCGGAACTGGGTGATCGCATTCCCTATATCGTTGATGGCGGAGCCTGTGAGGTCGGCGTAGAAAGTACTGTGCTCGCAGTCCACGACGCACGAGTCAGTGTTTTAAGGCCAGGAAAAGTCAGCACTCGCGATATCCAGGAAATTCTGGAACCCCTTGGTGCAGCTGTAGACCTGGCGACTGCAGTACTAGATCAAAATCTCCTTGGGTCGTCGCCAGGAACTCTCGCCAGCCATTACGCCCCGCAACAGCCGCTTTATATTTTAAGATCAGGATCCAAGGCTGAAATTGCTCGTGTGCCTTTAGCGCTACACGCAAGGACCATCGGGGTGTTGGCAGTACGAGAAGATCGGAGCCAGTTTATCAACGATCTCAAAAGCAACGGCATCATAGTCGCCGCTCAGCAGTTTCTCACCAAAACTGGCGATGCTAAGGAAGCTGCGCAAAGATTATTTGCCGCGATGCGAGTACTCGATCATTCCGACGCCGGAGTGATTCTATGTGAAGAAATATCAACAGATGATGGTCTCTGGTATGCCATCAAAGATCGTCTTACACGTGCCAGCCAAAGATAGGTACCTGTTCACTTATGTTTACGAATAATGCTCACCCGGATCTTATGTACTGGTTTATCGCGCTTATTGTCGGTCTTATTTCATTAGATCTGTTGGTGCTTCAACGCAAAGATCATGTGATGACCTTTCGTGAAGCAGTGGGCTGGAGCCTTTTCTGGGTTGGCATTGCCGCGTTATTTAATGGCTGGATTTTCTGGTATCTCGGCCAGGAAGCCGCGCTCATTTTTACGACTGGTTATCTCATTGAGATGTCGTTATCGGTCGATAACTTATTTGTCTTTATCCTGATTTTTGGTGCGTTCAAGCTGCATCCTAAGATGCAGCATCGAGTACTTTTTTGGGGTATTCTTGGCGCACTGATTATGCGAGCCCTCTGCATTAGCGTTGGCGTAGCGGCACTTCAAAGATTTGAATGGCTGGAATTTGTCTTTGCCGGAATCTTACTATGGGCCGGATTTAAAACTCTTTTCCAAAAAGAAGAGGCCGATGAGGATCCTACAACGGGTCTCCTAGCCCGCCTTATTCGCAAAGTTATTCCGATTCAGAATGATTATCACGGTGATAAGTTTTTCGTAAAAACAAATCATAAATGGTCAGCCACACCTTTGTTTTTAGTTTTGCTGTTGATCGAAGCAAGCGACGTGATTTTTGCTGTAGACTCGATTCCGGCAGTGCTTGCCGTCACCACCGATCCGTTCCTTGTCTATAGCTCAAATATTTTCGCGATTCTAGGGCTTCGTAGTCTGTACTTCGTCTTGTCCAGTATGGTCCATTCTTTCCGTTTCCTGGGAACTGGCGTCAGCATAATTCTAATCTTTATTGGCGTAAAAATGGGTGTGGCCCGCTGGTATCATTTGCCTGTGAGCTGGGCACTGGCATTTATTATCGGCACTTTGGTGCTTTCGGTTTCTCTCAGTTTATTGATCAAGGAAAAAGTAAATAAAGAAAAGTCTTGAGCACAAATTTCTAAAAATTCTGTATTTAGCAGGGAGGATCCATGGATGGGACCGTTCGTTTAGTCATTTCGTTTTTACTTGTACTAGTTATTGCTGACTGTAAAGCGCGTAAGCAGTCGGGCGAGCTACTAACTATAGCAGGATCAACATTTGCGGAGAACGACCCGTCACTCTATGTCCTTGACGAAAGAGCATATGACGGCAGCAATATCAACTCACTTATGGTCCGTCGTTTAGATTGCGGCGGTGAAGAGCGTTATCTTAAAGGAACAATCGAAGAACTGACAAAAACCTGCTTCCAGGTAGCTAGCCTAAATCTTCAAGAACTTCTTCAATTGCATTATTTTCCTTATTTTTATGATCTTTCAGGAGTTAGCAAACCAAATCTCCAGCAACAAGATTTTTTAATTTACATGCTTCACTCACTCCGTTCATTTCCAGCCCGCAATAATCCACTTGTTTTAAATATCCCAAGTATTCGTGGGGAATCAATTGACTTAGTAAACATTAGCGCGAAATACTCAGAACACTATTCCACGCACCTGGCTAAGCTTACAGAATTTTTGCCATATAATTTAAGCAATATACGATCAACAACCCCGATCACTACACCGCAACCATTTCAGATGACTCCCAATGGTTGGACTGAACAAATTCTTATGATCGCACCTGGGGTTCTTAAATCGAACACTTTGGTCACCTTATCCACTAAAAACAATTCCTCATGCGCAATCACATTGAGCTCGGTACGATTCGGTGATCGTCTCGGCGTGTGGGAAACGATTCCATTTCGAGGAGCTAATGTAGATGGTAACGGTTACTATCGGCAGTTTCGACTCTCACCTTCTAAGTCAGATGCCGACTGGACTTTTGTTCGTTTTCTGTGGCGTTCCCTCACCGATTCTAGCACCGCGTGCAATGTCAAAATGAATGGCTCTGTAAACCCTGACCCGACAAATAGCCCTGGAGACGATTCAGAAGAAGAAAGTTCCGTTACGCCCCAGCAACCAACGACTACAACTCTTTCTCGGCCTGAGAAATTTCGGCAACTTGCTATCGAATTTGGCGGTGTAGGACACCGCCTCCATCATTTACTCTGGCATGCTCTACGTAACGGTTGGAATCGGCCAGGAATTACTAACAATGATCGGCTACGGATGATGCAGGTGGTTCCTCAACAGAATTGGACCCCTCCCCGCCCCGTCCTATACGGTTCGAATGGCCAGGTAGATATACGTCGTACAGAGCAAGAAAATCCAGGTGCCGGTGAGGACTTTTTTCATATGCACCGCGAGATGACCCGTATTGCTAAAGGTATTCTTGGCGATGATTTGGTGGCGGTGCCGAGTGTTGCGGTGTTGCTTCAGCAACGAGATCGAATGATTGCAGAACAACTCGTACAACGAATTCCGGTTGCCAGCATACAACAATTTCAGACTCGAATAGCCAGGCTGCGGCAGATGGAGCAAAGCCTAAATGCAATCAATCTCAGAAGCATAAGTCTATCTGCACTCGGGACGCAGCTAGAGTGGACACTTCATAACGCTATTCATGAAACTTTGGCGAGGCCAGCCGCCGAACTCTTGCTTGTCGGTGGAAATAATCCATGGTCATCGCAGAATTTCTTTGCGACGAACATGCCTTGGAATCAACCGACATATCAGCATTTAGGCGACCCTTATGCCTCGGCAAGCAACCCCTTATTTTGGCTCATTCATGCTTATATAGATCAATGGGTTGATCGCTGGGCGCAAGCACAACCAAATAATTATACGGAAGTAAGTGACAACTGTAGCGGAAGATCGAGATGTTACCAGTGGCTCCAAAACATCGGCGGCAAACCTTGGGACGGCGGCATGAGTGTGAGTCACGCACACGAGTTACGAGTGAGTTCGATACCACCAGATCTCGTGCGTAATTTGATAAATATGGGCACGTTCGTCACGCGACAATAAAAAAAGCTCCGGAACATCTGCTCCGGAGCCCAGTCGTTCTACGAGGTGTTACAACATATTTAGTGGGTCTTCGATAAACGCCACGAGAGTTTGCAGGAACTGTGCGCCCATCGCGCCGTCAATCACGCGGTGATCACAGCTCAAAGTCATTTTCATACGCGGCTGCACGACTACCGCGCCTTTACCATCAACCCAAGGGGTCGGCACGGTAGCGCCAACGGCAAGAATAGCTGCCTGAGGTGGGTTGATAATTGCGGTGAATTCTTCGATACCGAACATACCAAGGTTCGAGATGGTGAAGGTTCCGCCAGTATAGTCTTCATTAGTGAGTTTACCGTCTTTTGCCTTGCCAGCCAGCTCTTTTGCAGCACGCGCGATGTCGCGTATCGACAACTGATCCGTATGACGAATGACAGGAGTTACAAGGCCGGTAGGCAATGCAACAGCCATACACACATGGACATTACCGTGTTGGAGGATCGAATCACCCTGCCACGAAGAATTGATTTCTGGATGCTGCGCTAATGCTTTCGCAGCAGCCAGCGTAATCAGATCGTTCACGCTAACTTTGACGCCAGCCTTATCAGCATCTTTATTGAGGCGTGCACGCCAATCGTTCATGCGGCTCATATCTGCAGATACGGTTAGGTAGAAATGGGGAGCTTCATTCTTACCTGCAAGCAGGCGTTTCGCGATCGTCTTACGCATCATCGAAAGCGGTAAAACACGGTCTTCGCCTGTTCGAACTGCACGAACTGAAGAACTTCCACTTGCCGCCGAAGCATTTTCTAAATCTCTTACGACAACGCGCCCAGAAGGGCCACTGCCTTGAACATTTGCGAGGTCGATGCCTTTATCAGCTGCCACTTTCTTTGCGAGAGGCGATGCTTTCAGACGACCAGAGGTCGCGGGAGCAGGAGCTGGCGACGACGGGGTAGCTTGCTTATTACCAGCAGCAGGTGCGGACGTTGGAGCAGAGGCCGCAGGTTTAGCAGCGGGTGCTGGAGCGGGTTTCTTGTCTTCCTTAGCTGGTTTTGCTGAAGAGCCAGATTTTGCTAGCAACTCATCGAGATTATAAGCCTCGCCTTTTGCTCCTACCACACAGAGTGGAGCTCCCAACGGAACACTCTTTCCCGGTTGGACCAAAATCTTTAGAACAACACCTTCGGCAGAAGAGGCAAACGACATGGTCGCTTTATCGGTTTCAATCTCAACAAGGTCTTGGCCTTCATCGATCGCTTCGCCTTCTTTTTTAAGCCAATTCGCAATTGCGCCTTCTTCCATCGTATCGGAGAGTTTTGGCATGACAATAAGTTGAGCCATTGAGAGATCCCTTCTGCGAATTCTTATTCGTTTACTTAGTCATCAACTATCAAACTAAGTTCGTTCAATCCATATACAGTACTTGCTTTACCACTGGAATAATACGATCAACCTCGGGCAGCACGCGATGTTCTAAGTTTTCTGCATAAGGCATCGGCACAAATTCGTTGTGAACACGCATCACCGGAGCATCGAGATCATCAAAGCAGATACGTTGGACGATTTCTGTGATCCAAGATCCAACGCTGGCAGCTGCATAAGCTTCTTCAATAATCACGCAGCGATGAGTTTTGCGAATCGAATTAAAAATCATTTCTTCATCAAGGGGTCTTAAGCTACGAGGGTCAATCACCTCACATTCAATGCCTTCTGCAGCAAGTGCTTCAGCAACATCGAGCGCCTTCTGGACCATTTTCGCCCAAGCAATCAAGGTGACGTGTGAGCCTTCCCGTTTAATCGATCCCTGACCCAATGGAATCAAAAACTCGCTGTCAGCAACTTCACCTTTTAATCCGTACATCATTTCACTTTCGAGAAAGATCACAGGATTATTGTCACGGATCGATGTCTTAAGTAAGCCGTATCCATCGGAAGGATTGGAGCTCGTTACAACCTTAAGACCTGGAACTTGAGTGAGCATGCCTTCCACGGACTGGGAATGCTGAGCCGACAGCATATGTGCTGCACCGTTCGGGCCGCGGAACACTATCGGTATGGGAAATTGACCGGCAGACATATATAACATTTTTGCTGCGTGATTAATGATTTGGTCATAGGCCTGAATACCAAAGTTCCAAGTCATCATCTCGATGATCGGCCGAAGTCCTGCCATCGCAGCGCCGACACCAAGACCAGCAAATCCGCCCTCAGATATAGGACTATCGATCACTCGTTCTGGACCAAATTTATCGAGCAAGCCTTTTGAAACTTTATAAGCGCCGTTATACTGCGCCACTTCTTCGCCCATTAAAAATATTTTAGGATCTTTAGCCATCTCTTCGGCCATCGCACGTCCTAAAGCTTCACGGTATGTTAAAACTGCCATATAAATCTTGCTCCCGAGTTCTGTTTATCTCAATCTGCGTATACATAATTCCAAACAGCTTCTTCTGGTGGAATTGGTTGTTCGTCAGCCCACGATTCGTCTGCTTTCGCCATAGTTTTGGCTTCTGTATCGATCGCTTTTAAGTCTTCGTCGGTCGCGACTTTTTGTTTTTTCATGTACTCGCCAAGCTGCGTAAGCGGGTCTTTAGCTACCCATTCCGCCATCTCTTCTTTAGATCTATAAAGTCCAGGATCTGAAACAGAGTGACCTTTATAACGGTAACAAATAGCGTCCAGAAGATAAGGACGTTTTGTTTTACGCATATTTGCGATCACGTCGGAAACAAATTCATACGTGGTCAAAACATTCATCGCATCTACTTGCCCATGATCCATATCAAAAGCGAGTGCCCGCTTCCAGAGATGATCGACCGATGTCGTACGTTTGATATCAGTTCCCATACCGTAGCGATTATTTTCAATCACAAATAGGCATGGCAGATTCCAGGTCGCAGCCATGTTAAGTGCTTCATGGAATTGACCTTGGTTTGTAGCAGCATCGCCAATGTAACAAACAATAATATCGTCACGTTTTTCATATTTAATCGCGAAGCCAACGCCAGCCGCAAGCGGCACTTGACCGCCAACGATCCCGTGACCACCAAGGAAACGTTTTTCTTTGCTAAACATGTGCATCGAGCCGCCATTGCCTTTTGCACAGCCAGTGTAGCGACCAAAAAGTTCGGCAAAAACCTGCTGCCCAGGAATGCCCTTGGCAATCGCCTGCGTATGCGAGCGGTAACCGCTGATCATATAATCGGTTTCGCGTAGTGCTCTCTGCATGCCAACACAGAGCGCCTCTTGACCAATATGAACGTGACAGAATCCGGCAAATTTTTGCGCGGTATAAGCTTGTAAAACGCGTTCCTCAAAACGACGATAGTAAGCCATCTCTTTATAGAGAGATTTCAAAAATGCCGCATCGTAGGTTTTAGTTTTTGTCGTAGCCATGGCTTCTCCTTTTTAGGGAGCATAACATAGCATGGGCAACTAGCTGTATGTAAAGCAATTATTGCCGGGCTGAGGGGCACCCACCCGGTTTCTGATCGAAGAGGGACTCTACTGTTTCCAAATTTTTTATAGGCAGGGCGCTAAGCCGTGTCCTGTTCAAATTTAAGGCTGGCGCTCCGACGCACCCGGTCTCGGACCGCTCGGCTCTCATATGGCTCCTGCCTCGCCGTCGC